>NZ_AHMN02000005.1:570000-667194 GCF_000243695.2 Leptospira kirschneri serovar Cynopteri str. 3522 CT
TTTTTTAAGTACATCTGTAACACCGTTAAGGTGAAAGTTACACAACGTAGGACATTTATAATAAACAAGAGATAGTAGCACCGGTTTATCTCTTTTAAAGAAGGAACTTAAGAGAACCGATTTTCCGGATTCATCTCGGAAAGAAAGGGAAAGATCAAGTTGATTACCCAACTTTTCCTGAACTCCCACCCCTTCCAATTCTTTCGGTTTTTCATTTTTATCAAACCGAGCAGCGGGATCGTATGAGTAAATGGAAGCAGTAAATAAACAAAAGATGGCCCCTGAAATCAGGGAATTTTTAAAAAACAAGATTTAACTCCGGGTATTTTCCCAGATTATTTTGTCTGAATATTTGCAGGAAGATTAAGAGAATGTTCTTTAACTCCCGGATGTAAAAAAGAAAGATAAACGAAGAATACCAAATTTCCTAATAAAACAATAATAAAAGTCCAAAACCCAGGTCGATTGTATCCACTTTGTTGTGTCATGGAAAAAGACTCCTCTGTAATTGATTCCTATTCTCTTAAAGAATAAAATTAAAAGATTCAAGGACAAAATCGGACGAATCTATTTTTTTGAAAGTAATATTTTAATACTTTCAAAATACGTTCGGCGATTCTAATAAAAACTACAATTTTAGAGATTTCGCGTTTACATTTATCTACACTTTCATTGCTCTTAAAAATCGTTTTTCGAGTATGGTATTTCAGAACCTCTTTTGAGGATTTCAGAAAAGAATGAACTCTAACTCAGATATTTCTTCAAAATTTCGTTTGTTCTATAAAGTCTCTCTATTCTTGAGTGTACTCATTTTTTTAAATTTACTCTATGGTCCTTTGGTGAGGGCGACCGGTTCAGGCCTTGCTTGTCCTGATTGGCCGTTTTGTTTTGGAAAGATTTTTCCGACTTTTGATTTTCAAATTTTTATGGAAGTCTCTCACCGTTATTATTCCGCTTTTTTAGGACTGATTCTTTTAGGTCTTACAATCTGGACGTTTACGGATAAAATTCTTAGAAAAGAATTCGGCATCTATTTAGGAATCGCGATCCTTCTATTGATCTCTCAAATCAATTTAGGAAGACTTACCGTCACTTTGAAACTCGATCCTACTTCTGTAAATCTTCACTTATTGAACGCGATCGCTTTCTTTTTAGTTATACTTACAGTTTCTATCGACTCTAGAGAAAAAGCTTTGTATCAAAGTAAACATTTTATCGAAACCGCTTATTTATTCAGAAAAGATAATATCCTTTATTTTATTCTTTTGATCGGAATTGTAGTTCAAATTATTTTAGGCGGTCGTGTTAGTTCTCACTACGCGGGACTTGCCTGTCCAGATTTTCCGACTTGTTGGGGTCAGTGGATTCCCAACAACCCATTAGAAATCGTTAAAATTCAAGTATTCCATAGATTCGGGGCTTATGCGGTGGTTTTGTTGCTTGTGGTCTCTCTTGGTTTTGCAATTTGGAAGAATTTTCCAACGACCTCAAAAAGATTTCTTCAAATTTCCATGTATCTTGTAGTCGCCCAAATTATTTTAGGAATTTTGAATATATTTTTCGGCCTACCAAAACTTATAACCGCACTTCATACCGGCTTTGCCGTTCTTTTACTTACCTCTACTTATTTATCCCTGATTTCTAGGGTCGTCGTATTGACTAATGAACGGAGGACCGAAAAATAATTTCGGTAAGCTATAATGGCTAGTTCCACTTTCTTTTCAGACTGGAATCAAATGCTGAAACCTAGGGTTACTTCTCTGGTTTTGGCTACAATCATTCCGGGTTTATATCTCGCAGGCGAACAATCCCCTTCCGGGTTTTTGATTGCGACTACTTTGTTCGGAACATTTTTAATGTCTTCGGCTTCGTTTATTTTCAACCAAGTGATCGAAAGGGATCGGGACGCAAAAATGAAACGTACTTCGGACCGTCCGATTCCTTCGGGGAGAATCAGTGTCACACAAGCAACATTAGTCGGAATATCTATGATGGGATCTTCCTTTTATGTTCTGGCAGTCTATGTAAATCTTTTGACCGCCTTGTGTGCTTTTGCTGCTTTAATCTCTTACGTCTTTCTTTATACAATTTTTTTAAAACCCAGAACAACTCAAAACATAGTAATCGGCGGAGTGGCCGGATGTGTAGGACCTTTGATTGGTTATGCTGCAATTGGAAATTCTCTACCAGTACAAGCATGGGTTTTGTTTATGATGATTTTCTTATGGACTCCAGCTCACTTTTGGGCTTTAGCAATTTTTCTGAAAGAAGAATATTCGGATGCAGACTTTCCTATGTTGCCAGTTGTCAAAGGAATTCATCAGACTACAAAATCCATATTCTTCTATACAATTTTTTATTCTATTGCCTGCGTTAGTTTTTATTTTTTAGAATCTTCTATGGGATTTTTGTATCTCATGACTGCTTTAGTCGTTTGTGCTTGGATGGGAATTCTTTCTTACCGATTGATTCAAAACCCGGAACCTCAATCTGCTAGAAAATTTTTTTTCTTTTCCATACTTCACCTTTTCATAATTAATATTACGATCGTAGTCGATCATCTTATTTAACATAAGTTAGGCCTAAGAAATCCGTTTTATAAAAACCTGATTTTTCCATAAAAAATAAATGTGGAACTTTCCGACTCGAATCACAAAAAATGAATGTTTAAAAATTTATTATGTGACTTAATCTGTGGGAACTCACACAAATAATAGTTAAAATTTGAAATTGTGGGAACTACTAGGAAACACAAAAAGAATCATCATCCATCCGATTTTTGCACAAAACCGCTGTTTTGTGGTCATCATCAAATTTAAATCCTATTTTTAACGTGAGTTCGGCCTAACGCGAAAGGGATCGTACGGGGAAACTAAAGCAGAACGCTCTCTACCAACCCCACAAGTATTTAGATTTCAATATTAAATCTGTGGGAATTACGACAAATCCTCTGTAAAACTGAGTTCCCACCCCACGACGCGATCCATAGAGAGCGTTGTGTTTAGTTTTCCCTATTTTTGGGTGGGGGTAACTCAATGAATTGCTTCCCATGGGTCGCAATTCAGGTGGAGAAGTTCGGAAGACTTTTTCTCTATCAGAAAAACATACTTTTTGCAAGTAAAAAGACTCATTCTTGTCGGAACACTTGAAAAATGTGCGTTTTTGAGCCCACAACGCGATCCGTAGAGAGCGTTGTGTTGAGTTTCCAACGCTTTCGCAAAAAGCGTTTTGCTGAGTTCAATTTTGATTCTAAAATCCTATTCAACTTGTGGGGTTGGTTATGGCTCTCTACGGATCGCGTTCTAAATTGAATCTAAAGACGATTTGTTGTATTATGTTTCCTGTATGCAATTGATTGACCAGAGCTAAAGAGCCCAGTCGGCTGCCTGTGGCAAGCCGGATTCGCCCAGTTTTCTTACGTCGAACTCACGTTATAAACGTAAGTTGGAGAAAGCCTAAGAACATCCTGCTAAATTCATCCAGTCAGATTTCGTTATATTGCTCGATACTATTATAAACATCTTGAATTGTATCTGATAATTCGAAACGAGGCTCCCAACCGAGTTGTTTTAGTTTCTGACTATCTCCAAAAAGACGTTTCATTTCTGCAGGACGAAAACGAGTAGAATCCACTTCCACCGGAATTTTCTGTCCCGAAGTAGAAATGATTTCATCTAACACGTCTCTGATGATCACTTCTCTACCGGAACAAATATTATAAATTTCACCTGGTTTTCCTTTTTCAGCAAGAATTCGATACGCAAATACGACGTCTCTCACATCTAAAAAATCTCTCGAAGACGAAAGATCTCCTACTAAAATTTTTCTTTCCGATTCCGGTCTTTTAAGCGTCTCTAAAACTTGAGAACAAAAATTAGGAATCACAAAATTCAAACCTTGTTTTGGGCCAGTATGATTGAAAGGTCTTGCAATTACAATTTCAAGATCTTGAATCCATCGATGATACTGTAGACAATAAATTTCCGCACAGTATTTAGAAGAAGAATACGGATTGAGAGGAGCAGGGACGACCGACTCCGTAACTGGAAGATAAGATTCCGGAACGTTTCCATAAACATCGGAAGAAGAAATATAAACGAAACGAACTTTCTTTTTTAAAGAACGCAAAGATTCTAATAGATTCAACGTTCCGTGTATGTTGATCTCCAAAGTTTCACCCGGATCTTCCACCGCCTTTGGAACAAAAGGTTGTGCCGCAAGATGAAATATAACATCCGGTGAAAATTCATAGATGATAGAACGAACTTGATTTAAATTCCGTATATCACAAACAACGGAGCGATATGATTTCGGAAGTTCAAGATTTTCTGTTATATTAGGACCGGATTGAATGCCTATTCCTAAAAAATCGGTATAAGATTGTTTTAATTCTTTTAGTAGATAACTACCAACAAAACCTCCCGCTCCCGTTATTAGGCATTTCATAGAATTCTTGATTTTCCGTAAAAATACTGTTGTTTTAGAAAATGAATAAAAAACAATCGAATAAAATTCTTTCCCCCTTTTGAGTATGGAAGATAAATTTCAGGAACTATTTGAAATCAGAGATTCTCGGATCAACGTTCGGGAGATCATGGAAGAAATAGAATCTAAACTCAAAAAAAATCCTTCCACAAAAGAAGATATAGAAAAACTCACTCATTGGAAATTCTCTCCTCCTAGTCCAGAAGGTTATAGAGATTTTGATCCTTCAGAAATCGCCCATCTTTTCGAAAAAGGAATTTCTCCTCCTAAGTTCACCAATCCTAAACTTAGATTTGTAAAAGGACCTCTCAAATGGCTTTTGATTCGATTTGCAGAATTTTATTCTTTTTTAGATAAAAAACTTTCCGAAAATAGAACCCGCGCATTCTACAGTGTGTTACACGAATTAATTTTAATCCGTTCCGAAAATCAAAATCTGAAAAGAAAAATGGAATCCTTTTATTCCGAATTTTTAGAATGGAATCAAGCCATCGGAAAAGAAGTAAGACCGGAATTTCTTTGGGCTAATGAAAATCTTTATTCGGAAGATTCCACACAAGAAAGTGAAAACTTTTTATTGGAATCCGTCAATCCTTCGGAAAAAGTTTTGGTTTTATCTCCCGGCTGGGGAAAAATGCTCAAACAACTTTTGAAGTTAGGCGCTAAGTTTGATTCGATTAGTTGGAACAAGTCTTGTGCTGAGTTCATAAAAAATTCAATTACAACGAACATACACTTTGAAGAACTCGGCGAAGTTCCTAAAAGTTGTTCAGAATATTCTAAAATTATAATATCAGAAAATTTATCGATTCATCCGCATTGGTTGATTGAAAAAACGCTCAAAACTCTAAGTTTGAAAGTTTCACCAGGAACTGAAATTCGTTTTCGATTTTCCAATGAAAATTCCAACTATCCTTCTCCTTTTTTGCCTTTAAGACTTACAAGAGTTCAAGAACCTTTGATCCGAGATTATCTCAAACAACTCGGTTTTAGAAACATTATAGAAAGAAAATCAGAAGACGGTTTTACCGTTCTTTCGTTTCGAAAATGAAAGTTTATCAACACGTCACCGAATTTAAAGACGGAGACGGAATCGGAAACGACATTAAAGGAATTCGAAACGTTCTCGAAAAAATAGGCGTTCCTAATTCTATTGTATGCCTTAAAAACTTTTCTAAAGAATCACTTCCTATCGAAATTCATCCTACTACATTACGTTTTTCTCCCAACGACATTCATATATTAAACTACGGTGGTTGCGGTTATCCACTGGATTGGTTCCGAAATTTATCCGGAAAAAAAATAGTTCGTTACCAGAGTTTCACTCCAGCAATCTATTTTAAGAATTTCTTAAGTTCCGAAATTTACAACACACTTCAACTTGAAGAAAAACGTTCTTTGTTAGAACTCTATTCGCTCAAAAACGAAACGGATCTATTTTTACCTTCTTCCGAATTTAACGTAAATTTTTTACGATCTCTACAAATCACAAATGTTTTCGTTCTTCCAATCGTCAAAAAATATCCGATCAGAGAAACGGTAATAAAAGATAAAAAGGAATTTACGATCGGTTTTATCGGTAGAATTTCTCCAAATAAAAAAATGGAAGATCTTTTGGCACTTTTAGAATCGATTTTAACAATCAGACAAAACGTCCAACTTTTGATTTGTGGAAACGTTCCTTTGGTTTTTAAAGAATATTACAATTTTCTTAAAAAGAATATTTTAATCAAGCGCTTGACGGAAAACGTTCAAATCCGTTTGGGCGCAAACGACGCAGAAATAAATTCTTTTCTAAATTCTATGGATTTATACGTCTGTATGAGCGAACACGAAGGTTTTAACATTCCGGTTTTGGACGCATTCGGGGCCGGAATCCCTGTGATTTCTTATAAAGCGGGAGCAACTCCCGAAACGATGAAAACCGGAGGAATCATTTTCAAAGATAAATCTTCTTCTTCCATAAATCTACTCGCGCTTCTGATAGACAACCTTTTGGAAAAAAAATCGTTACGCCAACAAATTTCTAAAAAGGAGCAAGAAATCGCCCAAGAGTATAATTTTTTTCCATTCGAAAGTTTTTTTAAAGAGAAAATCCTAGCATGAAAGAGGTTCATCAATTTTCTGCGGGTTTTAATCCGGGTGATGCGATCAGCAATCAGATGCTTGAAATTCGCAATCACTTAAAAGATTTTGAATATAAAGGAGATATATTTTCGGAAAACATTGGAGCGTCTAAACTTACTTTTGTAAAAAAATATAAAACCTACAACAAATCTTCAAAAAATATTTTATTTTATCATCATTCGATCCATTCCAATGTGTTTGATTTTTTAAGATCCTTTCGATCTCCCAGAGTTTTAATTTATCATAACGTAACTCCTCATCATTTTTTCGAATCCTACGATCTAAAAATGAGTTATCTTCTCAAAAAAGGAAGAGAAGAGTTAGAAAAAATGAACGAGAAATTCAATTTCGTTTTTGCGGTTTCTAAGTTCAACCAAATGGAATTAGAAGAATTAGGATTTCGGAATGTAGAAATTCTACCGATCACTTACCAATTGTCCGAACGTTTTCCTAAAATTGAAAAGTCGAAATCTAAAATTAAAAAAATCATTTTTGTAGGTAGAATCACTCCCAATAAAAAACAGGACGATTTAATCCGTCTTGCATTCGCATATAAATCCATGATTTCCGACCAGTTCCAGTTTTATCTCGCAGGTTTTAATTCCAAAGAATTGTATCTTTATCGAGAAGAACTAGAAAGGATGCTGGACTTTTACGATCTCAGAAAAAACGTTTTGATCACAGGTTTTCTCTCCGACTTAGAACTAAATTCTCTTTATCAAGAAGCGGACGCTTTCGTTTCTATGAGCGAACACGAAGGTTTTTGTGTTCCTTTGATCGAAGCTATGATTTATAGAATTCCAATCCTCGCTTTTTCAGGTGGCGCGGTTTCCGAAACTTTAAACGGAGCTGGTATTCTTTTTAAAGAAAAAAATTTTCCGAACTTGGCTATCTTACTCAATAAAATTTTGACTGATGTTTCTTTTCAAAATCAAATTTTGACGGAGCAAGATCTACGTCTGAACGAATTTAAAAAAACGGATTATAAATCCGTTCTTAGGAAGGCGCTTGAAATCATCTCTTAAAAAGATCGCGGTTGTTTGTCCGATTTTTTCGGACAAGGTTTCCGGAGGTTCGGAAAAACTTATCTTTCAATTTGTAGAATTATTGTCCTCCGATTTTGATATCACCGTTTTGACTACCCGAAGTCTGGATTATATTTCTTGGAAAAACTCAATTCCAATTCAACCCAAGGATCTATTTCAAGACGGTTCCAAACAGATCCGTTTTGAAGAAAGGCACTCATCTTTGGGCGGAAGTTATAAAATTCTCCAATTTACTGTCGAAAAACAAAGAAACATAGATCGATTTAATCGAATTTCGAAAAAAATTTTAGAAAAACCTTCCTTACAAAATAAGGAAAATGTAAATTATTGGCTTCAGGAACAAGGTCCTTACGTCCCGGAATTAATTCAATTTATCGAATTTAGAAAAAGTGAATATGATATTTTTTTCTTCGTAAGTTATCTTTATTATCCTTTGGTTTTCGGATTACCTTTGGTAGAAGAAAAATCAGTCGTTATTCCTACATTTCACGACGAAGCTCCGGCATATCTTCCAATATATAAGGAAGTTCTAACGGACCGTAGCTCGTATTCTTTTAACACTCCTGAAGAATTGGAGGTTTTTCGAAATATCTTAGGATTCAAACCGACTATATATTCAATTACTGGAATGAATTTGAATTTTGATCGATGGTCCGATTTTAAAGAGAATTCGAATTCAGAAGTAAACCCTAGTTTTTTAGAAAATTTCGAAATCGCCCATTCTTTGATTAAATCAAAATCCTCTAATTTATCCGAAAGTTCGCCTTTTTTACTCTACGTTGGTCGTGTGGATCAAGGAAAAGGTTTTCTGGAAATGGTGGAATGGTTCCTGGAATGGAAAACGAATTCGTATTTTCCGCACACTCTCAAAATCGCCGGTAAAATCGTTTCTAAAATTCCTAAAAAAATATTAGAAAATCCGAATGTAGAATTTTTAGGATTTGTGGAAGAGAATATCAAATTAAGTCTTATAGAGAATTGCTCCTGTTTGATCAACTCTTCTCCTTTGGAAAGTTTTTCCATCGTTCTTATGGAAGTTTGGTTAAAAGAAAAACCTGTTCTTGTCAACGCAAGATCGGACGTCCTCAAAGGTCATTGTCTCAGAAGCAATGGCGGTCTTTTTTATTCCGATCGCAAAAGTTTTTTTGCCACCTTAAACTTCATTTTGAATCATCCGATAGAATCCATTGAAATGGGCAAAAACGGTAAAAAATACGTAGAACAAAACTTTAATCCGAAAATCGTAAAAGATAAATTACTGCGATTGATCGAAAAAACGATTCAGAAAAAGTATTCCGGTTCGTAAACTTTAAAATTCCCGCTAAATTGTCTTTTGAGGAAAAGAAATAATTTCTAGATATTTTATAATTCATTATAAAATAAAGTTTAGAATATTCCAAATGATTAAAATTCAAAAAATCATATATAAAATCCCTTACAAATAATTCTCCAATTAAATACCTACATAGGAAACTTAACAGAACGCTCTTTTAAACTAAAGCCGTCTCACTTCTACGGGCGCTCGAAGTACTAAAGCGTCTCACTCCCTAAACTCAGCAAAACGCTTTTTGCGAAAGCGTTGGAAACTAAAGCACAACGCTCTCTACCATAACCTTACCCACAAGTTGAATAGGATTTTAGAATCATAAGGCTCAAAAACGCACATTTTTCAAGTGTTCCGACAAGAATGAGTCTTTTTACTTGCAAAAAGCATGTTTTTCTGATAGAGAAAAGTCTTCCGAATTTCTCCACCTCCGCCCCCACCCAAAAATAAGGGTGGGAACTCAGTTTTACAGAGGATTTGTCGTAATTCCCACAGATTTATATTAGAGTTGCTGAAAAATTCCATAGTTCAGTTTAACAAAACTATTTCAATTGCTCGTTTCCATGAAATAGAAACAGATGGAGAATTCATTTTTCAACAACTCTATTGAGATCCAAATACTTGTGGGGTTGGTTATGGCCCTCTACGGATCGCGTTTTAGGTCGTTCGACAAGTCGCACTCTAAATTGTAGCTAAAGATGAAATAGAATATTATGTTTCTTTCATGCAATTTATTGACTATAGCCATAACCCGGTTTCGGAGAAACAAATGAAAATCAAATTTTCAGAATATAATAAAAATATAAAGCTCTAAAAACTCTTTCTCCGAAAACTACCCAACCTAAATCACGTCGTGCAGATAATCTCCCATTCTTTCCATCATCTTTTGATGAAGCAGTTTGTTACTTGCGATCACGTTCGGTATATAAGGAGTGAATGTATTACCATCGTAAGTAGACATTTCTCCACCCGCTTCTGAAAGTATGATAGCCCCCGCGGCCATGTCCCAAGGTTTTAAATCTTCTTCCCAAAACGCATCAAAACGTCCTTCTGCTACCCAACATAGATCTAATCCGGCAGCTCCGGTCCTTCGAACTCCCCTCGTTTTTAATAAAAAGTTTCTATAATAAAACATGAGTCGATCAATTCTCTTTTCTCGATCGTACGGAAAACCGGTACAGAGCAAGGATTGTTTTAATTCCTTCGTTTTTGAAACCGAAATTCGTTTTTGATTTTTAAACGCTCCTTGTCCTTTTCGAGCATGATAGATTTCGTTCATCGCCGGAAGTGGTACAATTCCCATTACAACTTCCTGATTCTCTTGATTTTCCAAACCGATACAAATACAATACAACGGAAGTCTATGTGAATAATTAATCGTTCCATCCAGTGGATCTATAATCCATTTAAATACGGAACTTCCTTTTTTATTGGTTCCTTCTTCTCCTAATATACTATCCGAAGGAAACACCCTTTCAATCTCATTGATGATTCTTTCCTCAGAACCTTTATCCGCTTTGGTTACTAGATCGATCTCTCCTTTATATACAACTCCAAGATCATTCTCTTCTTGAGTCGCCGCTAAAAATTTCATCACCTCAGGAACAAAATTCAAGAAGTGTTCGTATCTTATTTTGATTTCGTCGTCTAAGCTCATTTTTTCTCCAAAAATTCTCTAGCCTTTATCCTATGTTCTTCACGGATCGCGGACTGAACACTTGCCAGTACGGCAGCGATTACTCCGGCGTCATCTAGAAATCCCGCCCCAGGTATAAAATCCGGAATAGCGTCCAACGGAGAAATAAAATAAACAAGCGCTCCTGCAATGATAAGTTTAGTCCTAAACGGAGTTTCAGGGTCCATCATGGAATAATAAAGTGCAATTAGATCTTCCGTGAACGGTATCTTGGATACTACGTTTTTCAATTTAGGCCAAAATTCCTCTTTTACCTTTTCAATCAGATTCATAAAAGGCTCCTTTTCTTTTTCAATCGATGATTTCTCTCTTGTCCTCAATTGGACGTTAGAGTATCAAGAAAGAAAGATGATTTTCATTTCCGTCGCACTTTTTGCCGAAGCAAAACCTTTGATCGAAAGCTTAGGTTTAAATATCCTACGAGATAAAACCGTTTTCCCGGTATATCAAAATGAAAACCATACTTTAGTTATTTCCGGAACTGGGAAAATCCATTCCGCAATGTCAGTCGTTTTTTTATTAAACGAATTTAAAAATCAAATCTCAGATTCCTCCTGGATTTTGAATTTCGGCATCTGTGGCGCTCGGAAAGATATTTCCGAAATTGGTAGGTCATTTTTGATCCATAAAATCACAGATGAAAGTTCGTTTAAAAACGTTTACCCGGATATTCTTTTCCATTCTCCAATTTCCGAATCGGCTCTTCGAACCTTTGACAAACCGATTTTCGACGACGTTGTTCCAGAACTCCCGAATACACTAGTCGACATGGAAGCCTTCGGCTTTTTTACGGCTTCTAGAAAATTTTTTTCTTCGGATAGAATTCGAGTCGTAAAAATAGTTTCAGATAATTTTAATAAATTAGAGTATTCTAATATTGAAGATTTTTCGAAAACGATCTCGTTTAGGATACAAAACTCCCTTCCGGATATTCTTTCAATTTTGTCTATTCCTGTTTTTCAAGGAAACGACATACAACTTTTAGCTAAAGAAACTTCCGCACTTTTACAAATCTGTGAGACATTACGTCTATCGGAAACAGAAAGGATTCAACTCAAAGATTGGATGATCGGCTATAAAATCAGGACCGGCAACTCCCCCGACCTAGGTCTTAGTATTTTAAAAAATTCGAATGGGCTTTTTAAACCCGATCGAACCCTAGTGGAAACCAGAGAATTAGGTAAAAAAGGACTATATGCGCTCAGGCAATTTTATCAGTCCTAAAAGATTCTCCCATATTTATGTGGAAGAGTCCGCTAAAGATCATCCAAAAACTTTGGAAATTCTCTCTAAATTTCCAAAATCATATACAATCCCTATCAATTCTTACAAAGAAGTATTCAACCCTTCTGCCCAAAATTTCCAGGCTCAAAAAAGAAGTCCTAAACTCATATTAGCAAAACGTAAAGAACAATTTTTATATTCAGGTTCGGGTATCGCACCAGATTTCGGCTATCGTTTTTTTTATTACAATGCGCTTGTACTAAACTGTCTTTACAATTGTTCCTATTGTTACCTTCAAGGAATGTATCCTTCCGCAAATATAGTCATTTTTGTAAACAATGAGGACTTTATTTTGGAAACCAAAGAACAACTTACATTTTCAAAACCGCTGTATCTTTGTATTTCTTATGATACCGATCTTTTAGCCCTAGAAAATACATTAGGATATTGTAAAGAATGGATTCTATTTGCAAGCTCCCATCCGGATTTGATAATCGAAATCAGAACAAAAAGCGCAAATTTCAAGTCGATTGCAGATCTTAAACCGGTTCCAAACGTTATTTTAGCTTGGACGCTTTCCCCTAATTCAGTGATCCAAGAACACGAACCTTTAACTCCCAGACTTTCCTCTAGATTAAAAAATATTAAAGAAGCGTTAAACTCTGGCTGGCAGGTTCGTCTTTGTATCGATCCGATTCTAAACGTTCCAGATTGGAAATCGGTTTACCCAGAGTTCATCCGTAAAATTTTTGAAGAAATTCCAGGAGAAAAACTAAGAGAAATCAGCTTAGGAGTTTTTAGAATGAATTCGGATTATTTTAAAAATTCTAAAAAAAGGAGACCGGATTCTTATTTGTTTTATCTTCCGATGAACACAAATTCCGGAATGAAATCGTATCCGGAAGATTTGGAAAAAGAAATGTTTGCAGTCGTTGAACAAGAATTAGAGCTTTTCATTTCGAAAGAAAAAATCCACAAACTCTCCGCCAGTGAAATGGAATTCAAATGAAAACACCTAACGGAAATTTAGCGATTGTCACAGGTTCTTCCAAAGGAATCGGAAAGGCCATTTCAGAGTTTTTAGTCTCCGAAGGTTATAGAGTGATCGGAATTTCTAGAACGGAACCGAATTCGTCTTTTTTAAAAGATTCCTCCTTATATCGGCACATTTACTTGGACCTTTCGAACACAAAAGAAATCGAATTCAAGTTATCTAATATTCTTAAAGAAGAACCTGCTCTCAAAATATTGGTAAATAACGCTGGCTTGGGTAATTTTTCACCTCACGAAGAGATTCCATTTGGCACATTAGAAAGAATGCTTCTTGTAAATTTTGTATCTCCAATTCTTATCACTAAATTATTTTTAAGAGATTTGAAAAAAAACGAAGGATGGATCTTTCAAATCCACTCCATCGCGGCTTTAAAAGAATCCATCCGAGGCGCCGCATACGCCGGATCCAAAGCGGGTCTCAGGCATTTCGGTTTAAATTTATTCGAAGAAATTAGAAAATCCGGAGTCAAATTAGTAAACATCAATCCGGACATTACGGAAACTGAATTTTATGATCGTTTGGATTTTGAAACGGATTTCAATCCTACATCTTATTTAAACGTCTCCGAAATTTTAAACGCTTTTAAATTCTCTCTCTCTAATCCGGAGAATGTAGGTTTTACTGAAATTACGATTCGTCCGAAACTTCATCGAATTTCCAAAAAACCTTTTGTTCGAAAAAATGAAAACGATTCGAAAGATTGATTATAAATTATCTAGAGAATCATTTAAATTATTTGTAATTAGTTTTGAAACAGGTTTTAAAAATAAGATTCTAAAGTTATTCAAGGAGAATCAAATTGAATCCAAATGAATTGAACGTCGCCCTCATACAATGTGACCTTTCTTGGGAAAATCAGAAAGCGAATTATGAGCACGTTCGAAATTTGATCCATTCCACTTTGGAAAAAAACTCGAACGAAAAACCAGATCTGATTTTACTTCCGGAAACCTTTGCCACCGGATTTACGATGAGATCAGAAAGAATCGCCGAACCAGACGAAGGTCCAACGGAAACCTTTCTACAAGAAATCGCAAATTTTACACGAGCCACGATCTGCGCCGGTTGGATCCGGAAAAACCAATACGGCAAACCTCTCAACACGGTAAGCGTAGTAAACCCCAAGGGAATTATTATATTAAGATATTCTAAAATTCATCCATTTACTTTCGGTGGAGAAGATCGTTATTACAGCGCTGGTTCCGAAATTTTCAGTTACGACCTGAACGGTTTCAGAATTACCCCCTTTATTTGTTACGATATTCGTTTTCCGGAAATTTTCAGAAAAGTCGCCGGTGATACTGACGTTTTTACAGTACACGCCAACTGGCCGGTTCCCAGAATTCATCATTGGGAGTTAATCCTAAAAACGAGAGCGATCGAAAATCAAGCTTACGTTTTCGGAGTCAACCGAATCGGTATAGCAGGCTACAATCAAAGTGTTCCTCACAACGGTCATTCTCTTGCAGTAGCGCCTAACGGAGATTTTGTGGATGCGGGAGAAGGAAACGAAACAATTCTATTTTACAAGGCCAATAAAAATTCCATTTTGGATTATAGAAAAAATTTTCCAGTCCTTTTAGATCGTAAAGACCCAAATCTAATTGGAGTCAAAGTAACGGAGCATTCTTCTCAAATCTAAGAAATCTCTCGCTTAAAGGCAGAACCGCTTCTATCTTCTCGTTCGTAAACGGATCCTTAAATTTAAGAAAATAAGATAAAAGCTGCAGTCCATAGGATTCAAATTGAGAACCAGCTCTTGAATACAATAAGTCTCCTACAACCGGACATCTCTGATTTTGAAAATGAACTCGAATCTGATGAGTTCTTCCCGTTTCCAAACCCACTTCTATAAAACTGAATTTTCTTCCGGACCTAGAATTGATGTATTTTAGTACTTTATAATGAGTTATAGACCTTCTTCCTTTTGAAGAAACCGTCATTTTTAACCTTTCAACGGGATGTCTTGCAATCGGTAAATCGATGGTCCCCGACTCTTCCGGGGGATGTCCTTGTACCCAAGCGTAGTATTTTTTTTCAATTTCTCTTTTTCTAAATAACTCCGAAAGTTTTCCATGAGCCCGGTCGTTTTTTGCGATTAAAATCAATCCTTCCGTTGGTTTATCCAATCGATGTACAATTCCCGGCCTTGCTTCTCCCCCCATTTTTGATAATTCTTTAAAATGATAAAGAAGTCCGTTCACCAAACTAGGAGATCTATCTCCCGGTCCGCTATGACTTGCGATCCCAGAGGGCTTATGAATGATTAGAAAATTCTCTCTTTCTAAAATTACCGGCAACTCCATCGGAATCGGTTCTAAATTGAGAGGAGGTTTTGGTGGGATGGATAGTAAATATTGCTCTCCTGTTTTTACCTTCCAGGAGCTTTTATCTAAAATTTTTCCACCTTGACCTTGAACATACCCTGCTTCGATCCATTTCTGAATCGTTGCTCTGGATATTTCATCCCCTAAAGAATATTTTAAAAATCGATCCAATCGATTTCCGGAAAGTTCTTCTGATACGTCTGCTTTGAGCTCTAAGTTCATTGAAAATGAAAAAGGATTCCAGATTTTTACTTAGCACGTTTTTAGCACTCTAAAAAAACAGTTTTCATTTTCCTTCCTTAACCTTATTATGACACTCTGATATCAAACCCCTTATATTTAAGGAAGGAAAGAAACATGGTCAAAAAGATTTTGAATCTGATTCTGCTCGGTGCAATTGCATTTTCATTCACTCTTTGCTCCTCTGCCGAAAAAAAAGAGGAATCCGCAGCTCCTGAGCCTTCAGCACAAGAGCAATCCGCAGCTGCAAACAGAAACGTTGACGTCAATTCTCCGGAAGCGATCGCAGATTCTTTAAACGAAAAACTAAAAGATTTCCGGTATCCAGACGGATTAACTCGTCCTGGATTTAGTTATAAAAAAGCGGATGTTACCGCTGGTGATTTCAGCGAGTGGTCTAAAACAAACGCTCCTGTAATCAAAGAAGGTCTTGGAAAACTTCCAGATAGTTACGCTCTTGAAATTACAGGTCACACCGATGCGATCGGTCCCGAACAAGCAGAAGGTGCTAAAAAAGGAAATATTTTTTACTCCGAGCTTCGTGCAAATGCAGTTAAACAAGCTTTAATCAAACAAGGGATTCCAGCAAATCGTATCGTTACTAAAGGTGTCGGTTCTTCCGAGCCTGTTTCTGGTCTTGATGCGAAAGACGCTAGAAACAGAAGAGTCACTTTTCGTTTTGCGACTTCTGCGCCACAACAATAAAATTATCAATCGAAAGTATAATTCGATCTTATCAAAAAGGCCGATGAGAAATCATCGGCCTTTTTATTTAAAGTGAGTTAAGAAAATTTTAACAATAAAGAATTCAAAAGAAACATTATTAATTTTGAATATATTTGAATCCGGATTGTAAAGTTTTACCTCTTAAAATCAGAGTATGATTTCTATAAGGCATACAAGGTATCTTATAGTCGTAACATCTATCACCTTCTGCAGGAATAAAAACTTCTAAATGATTCATTTGAATCTTTTTAAATTCTAGATTTTGCGGAATTTCTATTTTTTTAGGACGAACAAAAAGTGCTGAGTTTTCTCGAATAAAACTCTTAAACCTATTATAAGTTCTGCGGTTTATTAAAAAAACAGATATTACAATAAAAATGAAAACAAGAATTACTTGTTTTGAAGTTTTCGATATTTTGATCGGAAAAAAATCAATCCTAAAATTGAAATAGAAAAGAGGTGAAATTGCAGAAATACCTAAAAACGCTTTACCGAATCTTATATCGGGAGCGAGTAAAATCCAAAAGATTGCTCCCATCCAAGAAGTAAAAAGTATCGCAAACGTTTGAAAATCTATTTTTACCTTTTTAAATAAACTATATATAAAAATAAAAATCGGAGATAAGAACGATATAACAATAAAAAGTCGATTCAATTTTGAAATTGAACTCCACCAAATCGGGAACCACTCCCAAAACTTCATCTGAGCCGCTTCTTTATATCCTTCTCCTGGATTTCTTGCCCATCCCGTAATCGATAATTTTTCGGAAACGACAGCATTCAAAGGAACTTTCCAATCAAAATTGAAAATGTCAATAGCAGGAAAAGGATAAATTAAATAACCGGATAAGATAACATTCCGTATCAGCCAAGGCAAAAGGATCAGAAACATTATTGAAATTACAATCGATAACTTTTTTCTGTCAAATTTATATCGAATCATTAAAAGTAGAATCAATATACATAGCGGAACGGTAGATAACTTAACGCTTATAGTATATACGGATAAAATAATAGAGACAAAGTAATTTTCTAAATTCAACTCTGAATGGTTTTCGTTTTTTGGCAAGTTCGTCAGAATATACAACGGAAGTACAATAGAAATAAGATCCGGTGTAGGAGATGATAAACTCATAAACTGCTCTAAAACTAAAAATAATACAATTGAATTTAATAAAAAAGAGTTCGTAAATCCTTCTTGTTTCAAAATTTTATATATTCTATTTATAGAATGTAATACCAATAGAGAATAAACTAAGAAATTAACCGAGAATATTTCCTGTTTAAAAATCTCTTTTAAGGAGGTAAGCGCAAAAATCGTGAATATATTCGGGTTAAAACCAAATCTTCCGTGTAAGTTGGCCAGACCAGGAACTACTGAATATTCCTGAATCCATTTGATAGATTGAATATGATAAAGTCCTGAATCGTAAGCAAATGGAGGATTTAAGGAAAAAATCAACGCCGATAATAAAAACGATACTTTTACGTATCCAATCAAACGCTAACGACTTTAGATTTTCTCTTTCAAAGTATAAAAAGACGGAACAAAATAATAGGAAAATGTATAATACCGATACGGTTATTGGTAAAAATAAAGATACAAAAGATACTAACGTATTTGTTACGGACAAACCTACTAAAACCCTGTCCGTAAATTGAAATTTCACTTTTAAAATTCTTTCCGCTAAAATTCCCAAAGAAATAAAAATGTACAAAGACGAAATACTGGAAATTAAAATGGCAAGCATAGATGATCTTTTGATTTTTTTTTAGCTAAAAAGATTCGCAACTAAATTCAACACCCTTTTACTAGTTTGGATTTGATTTCTTCAATAATTTGAAGTTTTTTCTTAGAATTATTTTAAAGATGGGGTTTAATGTGGTGTGTTTCGAGAAATTTGATTCAGGTCTATGTAATAGAATATCTTATATTTTATACTGAAAAATAATTTCAAAATGAAAACTTTCGAACTCAGCTTTATAAGTACTCTATGTAAATAACTTTTTTACGTTGAAATTTTACTTAACCAATAGTTTTGGATTTTATAAAAGTTTTTCTATCCTTTAGAATTACAATTTCTTTTAAAAACTTTATTATATTTAGGAATTAAAGGTAACATTTTAAGTATCAAATCAACATTAGGCGAATGTTCAATAAAATATTCATTGGATAAACTTTACGGTAAATAATTATTTTTGAGATGAATCTTTTAAGATATACTTTTGGATTTACACAAAACTCTATTGCTAATTCTTTTTGATTGGAATTTATTTTAAAAGTACTTTATCTTTGTTTAAAATTTCGATTCTACCAAATTTAGCACCTAAATGTTTATCACAAACCATCGTTTCACGTAAATTCGACAGAAAGTGATTGAAGCATAAAGGCACTCGCAGAACGCTCTCTCAAACAAAAGCAGTCTCGCTTTCTGAATGCCAATCCTTAGAGAGTATTCGCTTTAGTTTTCCGGGTCACTCTGCAGATCGTATTCTAAATTGAAATTAAAGACGAAATATTATATTAAGTTTTTTTTATGTAATTTATTAATTGGAGCTGAAAGCGGTCCGGTAACGCCGGATTTTCTTACGCCAAGCTCATGTTAAGTATATTTTATTTATTGAATATACGTTTATTATTATTTTATGCAATTTAGTCCTTCTAATCTCTATGAAACTGAGCATCTTAGGCTTTTATTGCAAAATCTTGTCTTAAAACAAAATTTGGGTGTTCTATTTTTTATATATGATCTATCTAAAATTAATACAGATTCATAAAAGTTCTAATCCAAGTTAACTTAACTTTTGATACAACTTATTTCGTTAGCGCACAAAATGTTTGTACGCCAACTTGATTACTGAATTTTTTATAAAACTCGTTTTACAAACACATAAGGAAATCCTGATATACCTCTAACGTCTGTGGTTTTTCCGGTGCGATGGGAACCATTTGCCGAATCTGTGGTAGGACCAGTAACAGTTGTCGAAGGATAACCGTTTAATAATAATCCACGCGCTACTCCATCACCATAATAACCTGCCGCAACCAAAGAGCCCAATCCTCCCGTTGCACCTTGCGGAATATCAAAGGAAATAGAAGTGGAAGCTCCATGTCTATGCCCTTGAAACCGATCCCTTCTTCTCAAACCACCAATCCATTCGCTATCTGTATCCATTACGGAAATAAAACCTCTTCCTTGAACCGTAAAATGACGAACCTGATTGGTAATCGTAGTTCCAGAAACCGCATCCGGTAACCTATGTTTATAAAAACGAATCTTTACACCTGAAAGAGATCCGCTTGAATTTGTCGCCGTACAAGTAAAACTGATCGTTCTACTCGCAGAAGAAATAGAAGTAATCGCCAAAGTAGAGTTAGTCGAAATCCCACTAATTGTTTGTAATAAAGTTCCAGTCATCCAGTTCGTAAAAGAACCATGAACCAGATAATCTTCTACCAATGCATCTATGATTTTTTGACATGCAGTTGTATTTGCAAATGTCACAGTCAAAACGTTACTCGAAATCGTATAACTGATCGCATCAAAATCCGTTACGTTACTTCCCAAAGGATCATAACGAAGCGGTTGATTCAGCCAATAAGAAACTAGATCAGGCATGCTCCCACTTCCAGTCGAATTGATCAATTGATCTGGAGAAGCTAAACAAAACGCTGGAAAATCACTGGAAGGGCTTCTTAAATCATCCATCCAAAACATTTCTCCTAAAAATTTACGTTCCTGTTTGAACGTTACATCTATAAAGTTTTTGAAAAAAAGATATACCTGATTGATCGCCTTGACAAATTTCAATGGATTATTTGTATCCGGATTGATTGCGGTAACTATATCTGTATGCAAATCCGTTAATATACCCGTCTTTACGGAATTCGCCTGTTTTTCTTCGGTGATTTCGTTGTCTTTAATACGAATACCTTTGATACCTCTAAAAATTCTTAAGTCATTCCCCAAAGTTACTACACCAGAAGTATTCGTGGAAACGGCTCTCAAAGCAACGTCTCCGGCAACCAAAGCCCCTTGCCTAGCTATAATTTCAAATGAATTGTTTTTCCAAATAATCGGGCCATCGTTTGGCATATTTAGAGGGTTATTATATTCTGTTTCTTGAAATTTATGTCGAACTACAAGAGTAAAAGTAACATTGCTCGGAACCAAAATTCCAGTTGTAGGTGGAACTTCGATCCGTTTACCGTATTCGTCATAGGCAATTAAAGTATTAGTCAAATCGACTCTATTCGTAAGAGAACCTACTACAATACTTCCTCCGGAATCAATTCCGGGCCCAAAAGCGTCCAGATCTCGATTGATGATTTCTTGACTTTTAGATTCTTGTTCTTTTTTCCAATCGTCCGGAAAAACCCTCTTACCTACGCTTGGAAATTCTATCCCTGATAACTTATCCATAATTGATTACTCCGTTCAGTGCAGTGAATTCGATTAGAATCGATTTTAATTGTTCATAAAAAAGTTTACACATGATTTTACGTTATTTTCCATTTTCAACCAAGTAGATTGTAATGGGAGCATAGTATATTTTTCGAGTAAATCGCAAGAACCAATGTTTCTCTTTTCCATATTTTTCCTTAAAAGGAAGCGATTTTAGTAGTCCGGACCTTTGATTTATTTTTATATATGGTACTTCAGTTTATTCTAAATATTTAATATAGTTTTTGAAAAATTAATTCTCCATCCGCTTCTACTCCATGGAAACGATCGATTAAAGCAGTTTTGTTAATTGAACTATTGAATTTTCAACAACTCTAATATATATAATCTTTAAATTCTCAACACAATACGGCAGTTCTCACAGTTTATACCACACTGCAGCAAACAGGCTTTTAATATTTTTTTCTATCATTTAATTTCAACATAAGTTCTTACATTCTTAAGTTTTAGGACAAGATCTCTTTAGCCCATAAAATATTTTGAGATAATTCTTTATTAAAACATAGAATTCAAGATACTTTATTATATATATTTAAATAATATTGTATACCAATCAGAAAATATGGATGGTTTTTTATAAAACCCTCCTTACAAATATATAAGGAAATCCTGATATACCTCTAACGTCTGTGGTTTTTCCGGTGCGAGGAGCCCCATTGTTTCCGTCCGTGTTCGGAGTTCGAACTGGTTGTCCTGAAGCACCGCCGCCTTGAAATAAATAAGTATTTGGCGATGCTCCACCAAAATGTGCTGTACTAGATCCACTATAACTGCCAATCATTCCATAAAGTTCATGATAGTGCCCTTGAAACCGATCTCTTCTTCTCAAACCACCAATCCATTCGCTATCTGTATCCATTACGGAAATAAAACCTCTTCCTTGAACCGTAAAATGACGAACCTGATTGGTAATCGTAGTTCCAGGAGTAATATCCGGTAACCTATGTTTATAAAAACGAATCTTTACACCTGAAAGAGATCCGCTTGAATTTGTCGCCGTACAAGTAAAACTGATCGTTCTACTCGCAGAAGAAATAGAAGTAATCGCCAAAGTAGAGTTAGCCGAAATCCCACTAATTGTTTGTAATAAAGTTCCAGTCATCCAGTTCGTAAAAGAACCATGAACCAAATTTATCTTCTACTAATGCTATCTATGATTTTTTGACATGCAGTTGTATTTGCAAATGTCACAGTCAAAACGTTACTCGAAATCGTATAACTGATCGCATCAAAATCCGTTACGTTACTTCCCAAAGGATCATAACGAAGCGGTTGATTCAGCCAATAAGAAACTAGATCAGGCATGCTCCCACTTCCAGTCGAATTGATCAATTGATCTGGAGAAGCTAAACAAAACGCTGGAAAATCACTGGAAGGGCTTCTTAAATCATCCATCCAAAACATTTCTCCTAAAAATTTACGTTCCTGTTTGAACGTTACATCTATAAAGTTTTTAGAATATAGATAAGCCTGGTTAATTCCTTGTACAAGTTTAAGAGGATGATTCACATCTGGATTGATAGCTCCGACCAACTCCCCGTGTAAGTCTGTAACCAATCCTGTTTTTACGGAAGAAGCTTGTTTTTCTTCGGTAATTTGTCCGTCTTTGATGTTGTTTGTAAAAATTCCTCTCCAAACTCTTAAGTCGGTGCCTAGGGTTACAACCCCAGAAGCGTTAGACGAAATTAATCTCAAAGGAACGTCACCGGTAACGAGTGAACCTTGTCTTGTTAGAATCTCAAAAGAATTATCTCTCCATAAGTTTGGACCATCGCTCGGAAGGTTGGAAGGACTATCATATTGTGTTTCTAAAAACTTATGGCGAACTACAAGAGTGCAAGTAACGTTATTCGGAACCGGAATTCCAGCAACCGGTGCCACTTGAATCCTTTTTCCTTCTACGTCATAAGCAATTAGAGTATCAGTCAAATCCACACGATTTGGTCCCGAACCGACTACGATCGTCCCACCCTTCTGGATTCCAAATCCCAAAAGATCCAAATCCCGATCTATGATCTCTTGACTTTTTGACTCTTGTTCTTTTTTCCAATCTTCCGGAAAAACCCTTTTGCCTACGTTCGGAAATTCGATCCCTGATAATTTATCCATGATTGACCCCTTCGAAAGACGGAAAATCTATTACAATCGCTTCCAACTCGTTATAAAGAACACTCACGTTTGTTTTTGTATTATTTTCGATTTGTAAAATCATTTCTCTTTTCAGTTTTTTACATACACCGCTGAAAGATTCATATACATTCGACTTAGTTAAAATGAAACTTGCAAGTTCTGTAATATCTTCATCATCTTGACTTTTAGATTCGCTTATCAAAGAGATAAGTTCAGACTTAAAACTCTCTCTTTCTTCAGCACTTGCATAAATCCATCTTTTGGCTTGTGGAGCCAGGATTGGCCAAGAGAGAGGTTCTGCTTTAGGATATTTGGAAAGAATTTGATTCATCGCTTCGTCAAACTTAGCGTGAATCTTTTGAATTTTTTTTTCTTTGTAAGAAGAGATCGTCAAAAGACCACATTGTAAAAGTTCGAGTTCCGTTTTTGGAACCAATGTTTCTTCTTCTATTTTCATATTTTCCGGAACGGAAATCAAACCTCGATCCGCCTTTTCTGAAAGAGAAAGTTCCTTCAATTCCCCGCATTCAAATTTAAAACCTTCTGGAGGAAATGAAATTCCTTGATGGATCTTTTTCTTTTTTTCTTCCGACTTATCTCGATTAAAAAGCTCCACTTCCAATTCTATGGACGATAGATTGGAATATGGATATTCCTCCAAAGACTCGGAAGAATAGACGTATATCTTTTCCATGATTGCTCCTTAAAAGGAACGACTGAGTAGTTTCAGAAACATTAAGTGATTTTTATATTTAATAAATTGAATATTCTCGAACCTTTTCGGCTCTGCGGGAATGGAACTTACCTGTGAGAGTTCCTCCCATCACGAACGGATCAAATTCTCCTTGATCTTCCCAAAGTTCACATACGTTTCCGCCTATATTCACGTTTTCGATGGATTGAACAAGAGCGGATCGATTTAAAGAATCGGCAAGTTTGGGAAAGAAAAATCTACATCTAAATAAAACGTATTTTCTAGACATCATTCTTTGATCCAAAAAACCACCCATCACAAAACAATTTTTAGCCTCTTCGGACTTATATACTTTAAAATAACTGATCTCTTCCGGATCGAGTCCCGTTGAAAATTGAATGACCTGTCTTTTGGAAGACACAGAAGCAATTGACATTTTAAAAAGTTTAGCGAGCAAAAGTCTGTTCCTATACAAATCGTCCGTTTCTCCCGGAAGTTTTTCGATCTTGTATCTGGTTCCCCACAAAATCAAACCAAAGCCATCGCTTGTTTCGAGCCACATCTGTCTATAAAGCCAGCTGAGCCTTCCCGCCCTTTCGTTTAGGATCGAGAGAATAGATCTTAAAATCTTATACCAAAGACTATCAACTCCTAACTTTCGTATTAAACTTCTCTGATTTTTCCAAACGGTCGAATCGAAATCGAAAATAAATTTTTCAGACATAGACCACACCAATTACTTGAAACCCTGAGCCAGCGTTTGCCAAAGAACCAGAGGGAACATCAACATTTCCTAATGGATTAAATTCTACATCGATACAATTTGGAAGAGCTTGATACAAAGTTTTTAACTGTGTGTCTACAAAGTCCTGACCTTCTCCGAGTGAAAGAAAATATTCGTCCTTTATCTGATCTAAAACAACCTGACTTGGAATCGTATCCGAAGAAGAAAACTTTACGGTAACGGTTTTATTAATTATGGTTTCGGAAATATTCTCTACGAGCACATGAGCAACTCCGCCCGGATCGTTTTCTTCTGAGTTGAAATAGTCTATAATCTGTGTAAGTTGAGAATCCGTCAAAGGAGCTACCGTTCCTTGAACTAAAATTTTTACCTCTCCATCTATTTTCAAATTCCTAGCACTTTTAAAAATAGCTCTTTTTACAAAAGCAAACGTCTCAGCCTCTCCCACATACCAAGTGGGAGTCCACTTAGAAGAAACACCTTCTGCATTTCTTAAACGTGCTCTAACCGAAGTTCTTGTTTCTCTATATTGACCTTGTTGAATCGGATTGATTTCTATGTTGGAAACGTAATCAATTCCATCTGGAGGATTTTCAAT
Organism: Leptospira kirschneri serovar Cynopteri str. 3522 CT; assembly: GCF_000243695.2. Classification (NCBI taxonomy): domain Bacteria; kingdom Pseudomonadati; phylum Spirochaetota; class Leptospiria; order Leptospirales; family Leptospiraceae; genus Leptospira; species Leptospira kirschneri. Next base: position 594,883 of record NZ_AHMN02000005.1, read on the forward strand.
CAAGTTGATAGAACGTGAAACTACATTTCCTATCGGACCATCAACCGTACATTGAACGAGCGCTTCTACAGTATATTTTCCCTGAGCATCTTCTGCAGTGCCCGCGGGAAGTATTAAAGATTCTTGAAGAAAAAATTTTACTCTTTGATCTTCGTTTCCGGAAGTAGTAACGATCAAAGATTGTGGAATTTCACGATTAATTATTGATGGGGTGGAAGAACCAATTCTAACCTTAATGATCGCTGGAAGTGCAGGTTTCCATTGCATTCCTCTACGAATTAAATGTTCGTGTAAAGCATCGTCCTCTGCCGTATGAGGATGAATCGCCTTCTGAATAGAAACAAGATTGTCATCGATAAATAAAAATACAGCATTTGAAACGGCCCTCAAAATCGAAAAAGTTTTTGAAGTGGGACTAAAAGTATGATTTCTGAATACTCCAGAAGCTTTTACACTTTGAAGATGTTCATTAAGAACTTGTTCTTTAGTTATATTTAAATTCACTGATTACCTCCGTCATAAATTCAAAATTTTAATTTTATGAAATACTAATATACTTTTCATTTTGAAATGTTAATTCATAAATAAATCGAAAGATTCAATTAAAACATTTTTCAAATCCTCGGTATAAAAACGTAGGAATTCCTACGTTTTTTTAACTATATCAAAAAGAGTCCTAAAGTCCATACAACATCGAATAGACATAATTTGTGGGAACTCATACGTTTTTTAAAAAACTTACCAGATAGTTTCCCAATCCTTGGAACAAACAAGAAACGATAAGATGTCATAAACGCCACCTCTAAACTCGTTCTAAAACTTCTAGCGAACCGTCATATAATAATCAATAAACGAAACTTTAAAAAAATATTATAATATATAGAATATTATAATATTAAAATTTATTTCATTAAAATCCCTTTGGCTAACTCTCCCATTTTTAATCGAAAATCGACTACAAGCCGTCTTTCCTCGTCGAGAACTATATTTATAGATTGAGGATTTATAAAGGGATGAAATTTAAGAATCCTCTCCGCGTCTTGGATCCGTTCCGATAACTCATCGTATTCCGTAGAATTTTGAGCAATCCTTTGTCTGCTATAAATTTCCGGATAGTCGATGTCGTCGGCTACAGTCATTTCAAACATCTCTCTAATTTCAGACAAAACGATACGAACCGAATTACTATCGCTTAACAAATCGTTATCGGAAGGATCCAATGTTAAATCTCCGAATTGTATAAGATCATTTGCAAAATCGATCATTAGGTACCTGCCTTAGGTTTGCTCGAAACGGAAGGACCAACCGGAGTATCTACGTAATCGGTTAAATGTGTAGATAAACCTACAGAATTAGAAGACTGAGCAAAAGCAGTCACCTCCTTCTCTGCCTCTATCTTTCCAGTAGTTTTAAAATCTCCGTCCTGTTCTATATTTCCCTGAATTTTAAACGGCTTACCGCCCAAATCCAAAAGAAACCCTTCATCGTTTATAGTTAATTTAATTATATTATTATAATTTATAAAAGTTTTATTTTCATTGATTTCTATTTCTACCTTATCCGCGACTTTCGTTTTGATTGAATTGATCTTTTCAAAACCGAATGCGGTGTATCTTTTTTCAATATTATCTCTTGCGATCAAAAGACACTTGGAACCCTGCATTGGAACCACCGGTTCGGTCCAAGTAACGTTATGAATGAAATCTTCCGCAACCTTTACGATTAGAAGTTTTTTTTCGGAATCGACGGAATCTACAATTCCCAACTTAGGAAAAAAAATAGGAAAACCTATTTTCCATGCCTGAACGATTGCTTGTATTATGGTTTTATCAGCCATTAGACCCTACTCGATTTTGAAGATCCTGTCTTCGGAGGTTCATAATAGAAACCTGGAAAAATTTCTTGCCTATAACCTTCTTTACTGAATTTTTTAATTACTTTATCTACAAATGCTTTAGCACTTCGAGAAGGATCATCCGGATCTTGAACGTCAATGATCTGAGAATGAGTGATCGAAGGAAAACCGAAAGAAACAAACTTTCCTTTAAAACCAGAACCACATTTCTCATCGAAAATTTCTTTTGCTCTTTTTTCAGCTCCTTGAGAATCCAATCCGTCGATTTCGTAATAACAAGTTTCACCCGTTCCATAAGCCCCTCTATATGTTTGTCCGGTTTTGGGATTTTCTCCTCTTACAATAATTTGAAATGGCTTACTTTCTAAAGGAGTAAGTTCGTCCTGAATAATATTTTTTCCAAAACGAAAAATAGGAAATGTTTCCTGAGATTCATTTGGGTTTTGAGTTTTATTTTTTTTAGAAGAGAAACTTAAATCAGTATGTTTATAAGCTTTTTGAACCACCAATTTCCAATCGTGAAAAAAAATGTCCACGCCATGAGTTTTTTTCAACTCATATAACGCATAACGTGCTGATTTTTTGGCGCATCTAATATCTACCGTTCTTTTAATGTCTGAATCACGAACGATAATCGAAATATCCGATTTAATTTGAGGATGAATACAATCATTCAAAAAAACCATCAAAGGTTTTTGATGATAATCCTGTGTCATCATCTTACGTTGACAAAAGAAAAATGGATCCACACATTTTAACTCAAACGGAACTTTGGGGCTGATCTCTAATATATAACCGTTAAACTCACTTAAAAGTCCGTATTGAGAATATCCCGCTTTCCAAGTGACTTTTGAGAATTTTACGATCGAATCTTTTTTTAAATTCCTATACTTAGGAAGTTTAACGGTAAGTATGTCGGTAGGAATCTCTCTTGAGGATTCTAATATAACTTCCGTTATTGCCGGAAATTTTATATTCGATATTTCTAATTCTTGATTTAAAACAAACATTATAAGTTCGCCCTTCTTTTCGCGTTTTGGAGTTCGGCTTTGGAAACAAGAGCCTCTATAAAAAGAGTCGATCCTACATTTTCATAAGGTTGTATATTAGAATTATTATCGCGAATTTTACCCGAAAAATGTTCTGTTCCATAATAAAGAAAACTGATAGATTCATATGTTTCTCCATCTGCAATCGTATGCAGACGATCTTCCGTCAAAGGCTCCGGGATTTCTATTAACACTCCTGCCCTAAGATTGTTTACGCTTTCGATCTGAGGATTGTTATCTAGAATCAATCTCCAAATTTCCCATCTTCCGTAATAACGAGCGGAAAGTCTCTGTAGAGTATCGTTGTTTTTAAGAACGTAAAATTGACTCATAAAGAAGACTCCACTACGTTGTTTTTAGCTTCTATAGAAGCAAGATCCAAATCGTATTCCTCATCGGATAAAAAAGTGATGATAACGTCTTGTTCATATTGGATCGGAGCGTTCAAAAGTTCGAACTTTTGACAAACTACATTCGTAATTCCTAATACTCTTAACATGGCATGAGATAACGAAAGGGTTTCTTCTTGTTCCCAAAGATCCCGCAACTCTCTCATTTTTTGTCTCATAGTTTTAATCAAAGGGTTTGAAGGAGCCGCAAAACTCCCAGCTCCATAAGTCGAAGCAAGAAGAGTAAATTCTACCGTAATCGTCCAATCTTTATATCCAGTGAGTTCTTTGACAGTTCCGTACTTTCCTCCGGGAATAGAGGTCATTACGATTTCCTTTTCTCGATGCGCTTTAATCTTAGTGCCAGAAGGAAACTCGTATCTATTACCGGACCAGCTCACTTTCAATCGATCTATATCCCCTGTTATCGCCTCCAAAGGGAGATACCCTGCGGGAAGCGCGGGTGGTGTAATTCCTCCGATCATATTAGTTCCATCTCCTCAAATCGGTCCAACTCTTGAAAAATTGCATCCGTAATCATCTCGCCGATTTTTTTCTTATCCGTAGTTTTATTTCCGATCACCAGTTGACCGATGACAGATCCTATATTTGTATTTGAAGTTACATTCGATTTTCCTGATATAGATTCTGAGCTTTCTTTACTTTCTAATGTCCGTTTAATAATTCCTTTGGAATCGTTCATTAAAACCTGATGGAATCTTTGAAGAACTGGATTTATTTTAGGAATTTCTAATTCCAGTCCCGAAGAAAACGCAGTGATGGTAGCCCTGCCCGATTTGGTCAAATTCGAAAACGGTCCTTCTTTAGCGTCCGAATTTGGGAACAACCTTTTTGTATTTTCAAATATATCTATTAATTTATTATAAACTACTGACTTACCGGAAGAAATCCCTTCTGAAAAAGTAGTTACGGTTTTAGTTCCACTTTCTTGGATCGAATCCAATCCAGATTTGAATCCGTTAGACACATCACTCAAGAACCCGACTAACGTATTATTTTTTTGTTTCATTCCTAAGATGAAAGTATCAATAAATGCAGAACCTGAATCGGTGAGTCTAGAAAGAGGTCCTTCTAAAGCGTTGGAATGAGGTAAATACCTATCGATAATCTGCATCACATTATGAATCGTAGATTTTAGATCCGTAATAGAATCTAGGATTCCTTCTGAAAAAGCGGTAAAAAGACTTTTACCGGAATCTTTCATACGATTACGGATGTTTCCGATCACATTACTAAGCGCTTGCCAAATCAAACTGTATAAACCGAAGATCGGATTGACCATAGCAAGAACTAGAATTTCTTGAATTCCAGGAGGAAGACTGGTAAATATGCTAAAAATTGAATCTACTATTTTTCCAAAAAAATTAGTTAAAGAATTCCACGCCGAAACAATTCGGGAAGGAACATTGATAATCGGTTGAATATAGGGATAAATATTAGAAAATGCTTTTGCAATTATAGTCCCTACCGATGAGAAAATATTTTTAATTTTATCCCAATTTTCATAGATCATTAAGGGAATGCCTACGATCGGCATAAACCAAACAACTAATAATTTACCAAAACCGGAAAGATTGCTCCAAGTATTTACGATCCAATTCCAAGCTTTGATCGCAACTGCTTTTATATCATCCCAATAAGTAATGATCAAAGCCAGGGCTGTAACAATACCTACTACTGCTAGCCCAATCGGATTGGACATTGCCGCAACTTTCAAAGCGGCAAACAAACCGAGTGCGACCGATTTTAAAACGATCAAAGCGCCTACTCCAATTAAAACACCACCACCTAACATCAAAAAAGTGCCTGCAAACTCTGCGAGTTTAGGATTTTCGCCAAGAAACGTATTTACTTTGCTTATTCCGTCAGCCAATGTTCTAAAGATATTTTTAAGAACGGATTCTATAATCCCAAATTTTACAAGACTGGAATCTTCGATTCCTTTCCCTAAAAGAATCTTAAAATTTTTCCAAGCTTCGGAAACTCGATTAAGTTGAGACGGAAACGTATCCATTTTTTCTGATGATAATTGAAAATATATTATATTACCAAAATCTAATTGATTGACATCTCCGTTGAAATTCTTGACTTGTTCACCGGTAGAAATCAATTGTTTCGTTAAGTCTGAAAAATTTCCGCCGGTTGCCAAAGCGGCATTTGCCACAGTATCGACTAATGCATTCAAATCGGAAGAATTCAAGTTTTTGAATGAAGATTTTATTTTATTCGCACTAGAAAGAATCGTTTCCACTGGAATACCAGTTTCATCGGAAAGTTTAAAAGCGGACTTGGAAACGTCTCCGACTTCCTTAGCCGATAAACCAAGTGTTTTGAGATCTTTTTCCAGTTTAGAAGATTCCATTCTTGCATCATATAATTCCTTACAAGTTTTAGCGATCGATACCCCTAGATCCAACATCACAAAACCTTTTTTCATACTCGTAAAAGAAGAATCCACTTCTTGAACGGATTTTTTAAATTGTTCTGAATATTTCTTATTTTCACCGATCAACTGCTTCATACTATCCCATTTACCGTTGATCTCGTTGATTTTACTGGAGGCGAGATCCGCTATCGTAAAAACAATTTTTAATTCGTTTGTATTCGTATCGGCCATACCTCGCCTCCCGTAATATTTAATCCCCGTTAAACGCCTTGACGATTGCACGCGTTAACGTATTGATCTCTATTTGTTGCACAAATTCCAATTCTGCAGCCAACTGAGCTTCATAAATTTCGCGTTCGTCTCCGTCTTCAGGGTATTTTATTTTTCTTCCAGGGAAATAATACATTATAAGAACGTCTAACGCACCATTTCCCGTCTTTAGAAGCTTAAGCTTCTCTCCTATAGCTTTTTTGCCGTCACCTCTTGGGTTGTTGCAGTTAACTCGATCAGTTTATTACTGATCGGGATAAAGATACCTGGAGAATCTTGAGCCCATCCGTTTACAACTTCGAAACTAGGATATAGACAACACTGACCCGTAAGACGTTGTGCGACATCCGTTTGTTTTTCTTTTCTAGCTTTCTCTAAAGTTTCATCTACTTGAGTTTTATTTGGTACTCTGCAGATAATTTTTCTACCTTCACCCGCATCTAAAACGTGAAGACCTCCTTTATCCGCAAAGTGGGATTTGATCACGTCGATCGCGTCCTTGTTACGTGCGATAAAATCGTCGTCAATGTTCTGATAAGGTTGTGGAAGTTTCTCAAAAGCTTCCTTAAGAGCAGGAATTGAACTAATTAATGGATTCATTATATATCCTTGATTTATAAATGATTATCAACGTCGTCACGCAAACGAAATGATAGGAATCGAAAGCAAAGCAATATCTAAAGGAACCGCTACCGCTCCCGAATTTCCACTTTTGAAATCCGCGACGTACTTTGTAATTTTTGCAGCTGGTGCGAGATATTTGAAATCAGGTCTTCCCTCTGCTTTTAATACCGCGGTCAACGGAGCAGGTGGAAGTTTTTCAATCAGACCTCCATAAGGAGCAGCAAGAAGAGCTAAACGATCTAGTTCCTCAAAATAAATTTCCGCGCTGATGTTGCGTTTGTAATTCTTAGTCGTGTATCCTACGATCTCTCCCGATTTTCCGTATGTTAATTCAATTTCAACACCATGATCAAATTTGAATCCGGAAAAGTTCACCATATCATATCCGAAAAGTTTCAGTTCAAGATTGGTGAAGCTATAGTTTTCCTTTACTACTTCTAATGCCATTGTTGACTCCTATTTGGGTGTGGCGAAAGAGGTTTCCCATTCGATCGCTTTGGTTCTATTACTAACGTACATCTTACATTTTGCTTTTAAGATCCGATCAGTGTTGAACGTTTTATTCGGATCCAAAACAATCTCGTGACCGGAAATTTCTTTTCTACCAGGAGCTTCCATTTCCGCCGAAATTTTGGAATCGATGTATGCTTTTAAATAATCTAAACCGCCCGATCCAGAATCCACTTCTGTATCCATGTTCAAGAATTGAAGAGATTCACGATAAAGAATACGATGCATCTTATCGGCGCGTCTTCTTTCAGGAAGTTCCTTAAAATCGGAATCACTTCCAGCTTTGATTTTATCTCTGGCGATAAAAATTCCGTCGTAGTCGTCGTATTGTTTGAGAACCATCAGACCCATATCATGAAGAAGATCCATATAGTTTCTGTATCCTTCGTCCCAATAACGGATTTCTGAAAACGTAAGAGAACGCATATCTCTAACGTAACCGATAGAAACGTTAACCGCAGTCGCTGCAATTTTCGCGGTAGCCATAGTCGCAAAGTTTCTCCAAGTCCCGATAGAATCACCTGCAGATTTAACTGCGGAATAACCACCGGAAGCGTTAACACCACCTTTGATATAACGCGCTTCACCGACTGCGATCATCACTCTACCTTTAGGAGAGGCGAAAGGTTCGAACTCGTCTTGGATGTATTGAAAGTACTGCGGAATTGTTTCCGATTCGTTCTTACTTCTTGCTTCCAGGATCATAAAAGAAGGAAGGTGATGTTCCGTTTCCATCTCTTCTAGAATGACGTTACACGACATAGTAAAAGCTCTAGAAGCAGGACCCAAAACATGAATCCAATATGAGCCGTATTCTCTTTTTAAAACCTCAATTGCCGTAAGTCTTGAAGCGTTAGACGCCTTTGGTCCGGTAATTGTAAAAGTGAATGTATCACCTAACTGAAACGTGTTCGCAGGAGTGGAAGCATTCGTAAAAGTAGCGTTGACTCCTACGTCCAAAGAAATTGCGGAACCACTTGAAGGAACGATCAAAGGAGTGGAGAAGTTTGCACCTCCGTCCACGGACTTACGATATTCCGCATTACCACAAGCTCCCGCTTTTGTGATTTTAAACACTACAACTCTACTGCCTGTTGGAGTTCCGGAAGTTGCAGGAAGAGCCGCTTCTCCTGCGCCGACTTTGATAGGAGTTCCTACACTACCGGCTAAGTCGTTGAATGGACGAACACAAAGAACCGGTACCGGTTTTTGACCTTTCGATTCGTCAAATTCTTCGAAAAATTGTTCCAAGGCATCCACAAGTTCTCCTCTTCCGAAAACATCCTTGGCTTGAGGTGTGTTATTGATGACGTAAACTCTGTTAGCGTCTCCCGTCTCAGCGGTACCCACTTTAGAACCTACACGATCCGGTTTTACGTCATTGAAATTGATCCCACCATCCTGATGGTAGGTAGTCACGTTACCTGTTGACATTGATACGCTCCTAATAAAAAGAGCAACTGAGTAGAATGGCGGACGAGCCGCTCTTTATAGAATTACTTTCAAGATTCTGATTCGGTTCGCTTACATTTCCTTTGGAAAAATTTTTTCTTCCATAGGAACGGCTTCGTGTTCCAGAACGGAATTTTTTATTTTACCCAAATTTATACCCGAAAAGTCTTGATAGGCATTTTTAAGAATTTCTTCTTTTACGTCTTCTTCGGGTGCTCTACGCAAATGATCCAAAAAACCGGCAGCTAAAACCGGTGTAATTTCGTACTTTTTAATAAACTCAACTGCTTTCATTGTTCCTCCGATGTTCCTATTTCCGTTGGCTCTTCGATCTGAAAGGTTCCTTGAGCCAGAGTAGGAACCGATTCCGTTTCAAAAAGTCCGTCGTTAAAAAAGATTTCTGTAGTTAATTTATAAAATCCTAAATTTTCGGAAGGATCGGCGATAATAGAAAAAACACCGGGTTTCACTTCGACGGTGACTCCGTGAGGAGTAGTAAATTTCCGTTGATTAGAAAGAAAAATTAGAATCTGATCAAAAATTCCCAAAGACCCAGAACCAAGATGACCCGAAGAAGGAATATCCTTAAGAGGATTCTCCATCCAAAAACCAATAGTATATTTAAATTCTTGAATATAATGTCTTTTTAAAAAACGAATATTCTTAACACCGTTTACGAATTCAGAATCCAATCTTTGAAACCTTCTTCCGTCCATAATCGAAACAAGTGGAGATTGAAAGATTATACAGAAAGGGAATAGGTCCGGATAATCGTTTGTGTCCGGAGCGGATTGAAAAATTCTATCTTCGGAAAATAAAGGAATCGGATCCGCAGAAGGCGATTCTGGTAGAGTTTTGATCGATAAAATTAAGGATTTCAAATAATCCAAATGACTAATTCTCATAAAGTAGTATTACCCAAACGTCAGATAGAATACGGCTTTTCCGACAATAAACAAGAACGGAACCGCCTCTAATTTTTGAAACTGCTCAACTTAAAGTTTTTGGCCCTACTTTTGATCTACAATTCAAAGGATCATAACCGTAACACTTGATTTAACAAAACTATCTGAACACTTTTTAGGTTATTCGATCATAATAGAGTTATTGAAAAATGAATTTCTATCCGTTTCTATTTTAGGAAACGGTCATTAAAGCAGTTTTTTTAAATGAAACTTTCAATAATCCTAATATGAATTTGAGGAAGAAAATAGGGCGAATCCGGCTTCGCAGGACCACGTTCAGCTCCAGTCAATAAATTGCATAAAAGAAACGTAATACAACAATCGTCTTTAGATTCAATTTCAAACTCGATCTAAAACGCACATTATTCAAGTGTTCCGACAAGAATGAGTCTTTTTACTTGCAAAAAGTATGTTTTTCTGATAGAGAAAAGTCTTCCGAACTTCTCCACCTGAATTGCGACCCATGGGAAGCAATTCATTGAGTTGCCACCCAAAAATAGGGAAAACTAAAGCACAACGCTCTCTATGAATCGCGTTGTGGGGTGGGAACTCAGTTTTACAGAGGATTTGTCGTAATTCCGACAGATCTATATTGAAATCTAAATACTTGTGGGGTTGGTTATGATAGAGAGCGTTCTGCTGAGTTTCTCTACGCTTCAATCGCTTTCGCATTGAATTAACTAACGTAAAACTATAACTTTGAGATAAACATCTAATACAATTCTATAGGGATAAATTATAACGTGAGTTCCGGCCACAGCTCGTTTTTCTGAAAAAAATTGGAATCTAAACTTTGAGCTAGTCCCAAAATCTGTCGAGCGCCAATAGAAGCGAGACGGCTTGAGTTTCCACCGACCCATTTATTGAGTTACTTCGAATCACCCTAAGATTGAATTTCACAAAAATGTGGGAACTACTACTAAAATTTAACGACATTAGAACTGTTCAAAAGTTCGCAAATTGCCAAATGCGGCCTAATTTGTAGGAACTACTACACTTCATTAAAAATTTCTAAAGAATGATCGCACAAAATTCTTTGAGGTTTTGGGACAAGCTCTTTGTAAAACATTCTTAAGATGTGGGAACTACCACAAATCATGATTAGAGTTGTTGAAAAATTAATTCTTGATCTGTTTGTATTAGATTGAATGGACAATTGAAGCAATTTTACGAATTTTCACTATGGAATTTTTCAATAACTCTATTTTACAAAAATACGGAAGTCCTCAAAAAACGATCTAATCAACAATTTTCCAAATAAAGAGCGCTAGGAACACCTAGGTCAAACAAAACGTCCAGTTCATACTGAATCATATAACCATAAGGATCTAAATAAGACGGCCCAACTCCATAAGGATCTGAAACCTTTAAAAATTTTTTACCATCGTCATTAACTACGATGCCGATACCTCGGATAATATGTCCTTTTTTAGTAAGGTATGTTCCTAAACCACAAGGAAAATTTCCATTTTCAAAATAACTGCAAAGCTCTTCTTTGTTTCCCTTTTTTTTAACAATTTTAAAAGGAATTTTATTTGAGTTCATTAGAATATTAAAATGTTCAGAATGATCTCCAGAATCATATACGTTTTTTTTATTTTTAATCGCCCAATCCTCAAAAAGAGCATAATAATTATAGGTAGTAAGATAAATAAAATCCGGTATTTTATAAATTAGACCTATATAAATTATAAAATCCTGAAATATGTTACCCATACACTGCTGATAGTCTTTCAAAAAAAGACGCGGAGTAGTATGGTCCTTTCTCTGAGGATTCCAAGGAGCAATTGGATGAGATATATAAGAAATCATTTCAATTAACAAACTAGATTATTTAAGATTGTAATCTTTTCGAATCGAAAAAATTTACAGTTGCTTACTTTTCACATCTCGAACAATCGAATCCGATCCTTCGGGTTCCTGAAATCGATTTAAAAATTCGCCTAGAATTCTTTTTTTAGAATTTAAATTCTCGTTAATTCTTTTACCCAAATAAAGACTTCCAACCGTAACGTAGAACACAATCAACCATTGAATAATATCCATCTGAAGAGGCCTTAACGAGTCTGGAGAAAAAACGGATAAAATCGACAAAACAATTAGATAAAAAACAACTAAAAAGAAAACGATCCAAGTACGAAGAGTTGTATCAGAAGACTTTCCAGTCTTATCATCTTTTAATAAAAATTTCATTCCATTCTCCTTCCTTTAGCGGAAGTGAGTTTGATGAGGTCCTTGACATCTGCTTTTATTTCCGCAAGATCTTCAGAAATAGAAGCCATTTCAGTTTCTATTTTAACGATCCGAATCTCATGCTCTTTATACATCGTATTGTATTGAATCGCTCCGGAAATTACAAAGCCCAAGATGACTAGAAAGTCTTTGATACCGAGTTTTATTTGACTGATTTTTGAAGATTCCATTCTTCCTCACAAAAACGGCCCGCACGAGGCGGGCCAAATGACTACTCAATCGCTTCCGATTGTAAGCAAAGAATAGCACAATTTTTTTCTATACAAAGAACAGAACAGAATCGTATCGAATCATTCCGCCACTAATTTTTAAATGGATCGCATAAAACCTGATTCGCCTTACAAAATAGAAAGGAAAATCAATAGATTTGTTTTTTTGTTCTACGAGCAAGAACAACCTTATCCAAATCTCCAACCATAAATCTTCGAACTCGAGGACTCCATTGTATAAAAGGGATCTCGTGATCGATTACATACTGATTGAAAGTTCTTACCGAAAGATTTAAATATTGAGCGGCTTCTTTAGTTTTTAAAATTTGGGTTTTATCTTTTACGGACAAAAACTCGGTAGTCTCTAAAATCGGTTTTTCTTTTTCCGAACCGGGAGATTGTGAGCTTTTGAGTAATGATCCTTTTTTTGTGTTACCGTGAATTATAGACATAGCGTCTTGTTTGGATAGAATACAAGTTTTTTGTCAAGCGCTTTCTAAATTTTGGAAATTCATAGGGACCAAATAGAAATAAAATATATTTTGAATATTCTATTTATTGAATTATAAATACGTAAATATTTTAAGATAACCGAAATATGCATTATAAGCAAAGATAAAGTATCTTTAAGATGGGCTTTTATATAAAATTATTGATAACTAACAAAAACCCAATATTTTGCATTCAAACGGATTTTTGCGATAAAAGTTTATGGTACTAATTATATAACTATGAGCGGTAAAATTTAGGACCAAAAATTTATTTTTTTAAAATCGAATATTGTAATTTCCCTATACATTTGAAAATTCAATCTTTACTTTATTTTTCTTGAATATAGAAATCAATATTCGTTCTTTAAATTCTAAAGATCCGATTATTGATTCGTAAAAATTTTAGATTTCAGTAAGTTACAAATCAATAAGATAGATCAATTGAAGACTCAAATCGTATTACGAGAAAAAACATACAAATCCAATCAATGGGACATATCAAAATTATTGTCATTTAAAGTCATCGTAGTTTTAAATTCGAAATCAATTTAAAAACCCAAACGATCTAGGACAAAAAAAAGCCACATTTACGGATTTAGGTTGGATTTTGTCAGGGGTAAAAATATACTAAACATATATATAGCCATTTTGTTGGAGTACTAAATTGGAAACAAAAGAAGATTTACGCGAATTTCTTTACTGGAAAGTAGAAAGAACCTTGAAAAAATTCGAATACGATTTCCAAGTTTCACCGCAACCGATTCAAATTCTTAGGCATACATACACGCAAGAAATCGTAAATCTTGTGTTTGAATCGTTGGAAAAAAAATAATTATTTTTTCTTTTTAAATTTTTCTATGACTACGCGCAAAGCCTCCAATTCAGAATCAGGAACCTCCATAAGACTCTCCAATAAAACTTCTATCTGCGGACGCATTCTGATCCTTCTAAAAAACGATCGATAACGATCTGTTTCAAGATCCGTCTTTACTTCCAACTCAGCAATCAACATCTGACCTTCTCCTGCAATCAACCAAAGCGGACTCACATTATGCACGGCTCGAAGTTTCAGTAAGGATTCTTGAGAAAAACTTTTGGCTCTTTGATTGATAAGATCGCTGATAAACGCGGGTTTTAGATCAATCGAACGAGCAAATTCAGCCTGCGAAAGCCCAAGAGTTTCGATGAGTTTTTTGAGACGATCCGGAAATTTTTTATCCGATTTATACATTTTTATCGTATTAATTCTTGACAATTATACATTTTTAACGTATGGTCGTATTCAGCGAGATTGAACTCGCCAGGATTAAAAATCGATTTTGAAACGAAATTGGAACGTTGGACACAACCCAATCTTTGCAAATGAAAACAAAATCGCAATCACAAAAAGGAGGTTCAATGATCATCATCAACGGAAACGAATGTAAGGATTTCATTTGTATCACACTAAAAATGAAAACCCTAGCAAAATTCGCAAGAGAAGCGGAAGTAAACTACGATTATCTTTCGAAAAGTTTAAACGGACAACATTCATACACAGAAGTCAGGGAAGCATTCAAAAAATGGAATGTTCCTTACCGTATGGGTCGTTCTACACGACCTCACAATAAACGAAAGAACAGGAGAGCCGCCTAATGATACAAGAAAGTTCGACTAAAAATCCGATCTTAAACAGAGACAATTTGGATCCGATCGTTCTTTCTGATATAGAAGAAAAAATGATCGTTCAAATTGCAGAATATGTAAGGGAACAATTTACAACTTTCGACTGGAGATGGGATGATCACAGTGAAATGCACGATAAAACGGTTACCTCTCTTTTTCTGGTAAAAAACGACATCCTACAGATCTGCGGAAGAAACCAGAGTAAAACTCAAGAATTCATTAGAATTCTTGAATATATTTTGGAAGAAGAATTCGACGAGTAAACAAACCAAAAACATCAAGGAGAATTTTATTATGACAATTAATCTATGTGTTCAATGTAATCAAAGTGAATCTATGCGTCAAACAGATCTTTGTGAAGAATGTCTGATTCAAAACTTTAAACCTTTGATCTCCCTTTCGGATAAAATCCGTTCGTTTCACACAAATAACGAAGAACCAAAAGGAGCGGCGTAAAATCAAATGATGAATTTGGAAAAAATCAAAAGATATATCGTAAACGGCGAAGTCGTTCATAAAGGAGAATTCTGGAGAAGAGGAAGAAAACTCTCTCAGAGATTGGAACAAATCGTAATAGAATCAAAACTCAATCTAAGAGATATAGCTTTTAAATATTCGGCAAACACCGAAGGGAATACTCAATGTGGTCCACTATATCGAGAACACCTTGCAGATGTAGTAAAAGGGATAAGGAACACAAAACGTTATGTGAAAGCGATCGAAGAATCCTGGAAGCTTCCTATAGAAACGATTCGTTCCATTTATCGGGAAGATAAAGAGGCAGAAAAAAGAATGGAAAAGTTAGATTCTAACTCAATTCGAGAATTTGCGAACTGGTACAAAAATATTCTAAGCTCCAAAAAAGAAACTTCTAATATTATAAAAATTGTAAATACAGAAGATCAAAACGTAAACGAAATCGCGATCTAAAGACGAAAATCGCAATTTCAAATAGGAGAATTTAAAATGACAAAACAAAAACCGGTAAAATCGAAAATCCAGAAAAATAAAAAGAAACCTTCGGTAAAAAAAATTCCTTCCGTTTCAGTTCTATCCTCATCGACTAACTCAATCACTGTGGATATGACACCCCAAAAAACCAAACCGTCCAATTAGGAGGAACAATGTCAAAATCAAAAAACTCGCCTAACAAAACGATTCCTATCGAATTACCAAACAATCGATACAAAGAACGTCCCGACGTGGCTCGGGCAATTCAACAGATCGGAGAAATCAAAAGGGAAAAAGATAGAATCAAAAATAAAACAGACGAACAGATCGCCAAATTGCTGTTAGACCTTCAAAACGAAATGGCCCCTTTGGATTTAAAAGTCCAACATTTAGTTTCCGGAATCAAATTTTACGTAGATCACCACTTAGAGGAGTTATTTCCAAATCCGGAATATAAAACCTGTAAACTGACAACTGGAACTTTAAAACTTCGTAAAGTCCCACCTTCAGTAAAAACCAGAGGAACGGCAAAATTTTACGAAAAAATTCTGACTGATAATAATCTTTTGGAAAGATTCAACAATCTGGTCTTTAAGTTAAGTGGAGTTTATCTGAGGATCAAATTAGAATTAAATAAAGAACAAATACTGGCAGAACCAACAAGGGCAATACAAAAATTCGGAATTCAATTAAACGAAGAAAAAGAACGTTTATACATATCCCCAAACGAAACCGAATTGGAAATCGAAGCCGTAGAAAACGTCGCTTAATCATAGTTATATTTTAAATGTCTTCGGTTCCTTAAAAGCAAGCAAAAGAAGGAAGTATTATGTTACCAACGTTTAAAGCACAACTGAAAATCCAATTTGAAGATTTGGAATTTAACGATTTTTCGGACGCGGTTCAAGAAGAATTTGGAATTGTAAACGTTACAACGATGACGTTATACACAAAGAAGAGATTGGGAATCAAACAATCTACAATTGAAAAAGTAAAAGAATCGCAACAAAATTATTTTTAGCTTATTAAAAATTATTAAAGAAGGAAAAAAATGGATTATATCGTTTATAAAAATTTAAAGAATTATAAATATCAACTCGTAAAACCTTATAACTTCCAAACTGAAATCAAAACGGATTTTTCACTTAGGATCGGAAAATCAGAAGTAAAAGTTTTTGTGGATTTAGATCGGGAAGGTCTGTTAAAAATCGACGCAGGTTACGCCTGGGATGGACCGAGTGGTCCAACAATCGACACAAAAACGTTTATACGAGGTTCTCTTGTGCACGACGCACTCTATCAATTGATGCGGGAAGAAAAATTGGATCGGATAAAATATCGTGAAAATGTAGATCAGCTTCTAAAAAAAATTTGTCTAGAGGATGGGATGAGTTCTTTTAGAGCTTCTTACGTTTACCAATTCGTTCGCTGTTTTGGAGAATCCGCGGCAAAATCGAAAGATGAATCCAAAGAATGGGAAATAGCACCTTGAAAACTTTCGATATAGTCGTTTTAGTTTTGGGTTATACTTTGTTTTGGATTTTTTTGATTTGGACTTTAATGGGAATCGTAGCAATACTTTTTTGGTATTCTTTATTTTTTCCTAAAAAGAAAAAATCTTATTTAAAGAAAAAAGAAACTAATAAAAAATAATTTATAAAATTAGAATATTCTTCTTTTTTTAATTAGAGTTACTGCTTATTAAAGATATAATACTTTTTGAAATTAAAACAAAAAGACCAACAAATTAGACAAGCGAAGGGCCGAAACCCTTCGCCTAACACCTAACATTAATCCACCGAAGGATGGATCATCTTTTCGGGAAGAACCCATTGATCAAATTGTTCACTTGTCAAAAGTCCCAATTCGATTCCGGATTCTTTCAGAGTTGTTCCCTTCTTATGCGCGTTCTTAGCGATTTTAGCAGCGTTATCATAACCTATATGAGGATTCAAAGCGGTTACGAGCATCAAAGAATTATTCAAATGTTCGTTTAATTTTTCCTTATTCGGAACAATTCCACGCGCACAATGTTCTTCAAAAGAAACGCAAGAGTCAGAAAGTAATCGAATCGAATTCAAAACATTATGAATGATCAAAGGTTTAAAAACGTTTAACTCGAAATTTCCGGAAGCGCCGCCTATGTTTACCGCAACATCATTTGCAATCACTTGAGCTGCAACCATCGTCATCTGCTCCGACTGAGTCGGATTCACTTTTCCCGGCATAATGGAAGAACCTGGCTCGTTTTCCGGAATACTAATTTCACCGATTCCACAACGCGGACCGGAAGAAAGCCAACGTATATCGTTCGCAATTTTCATCAAAGAAGCGGCTATCGTTTTCAACACACCACTCGTTTCTACAAGAGAATCATGGGCCGCAAGCGCCTCAAACTTGTTTTCCGCGCTTACAAAAGGAAGTCCAGTTTCCTTAGCGATTTGGGTCGCCGCTTTTACAGCGAACTGAGGATGTGTATTTAGTCCGGTTCCGACAGCTGTCCCGCCTAACGCAAGTCTATAGATCGAAGGTAAAACCGTTTTTACTCTTGTAATATTATAATCCAGTTGTTGAACGTAACCGGAAAATTCCTGGCCCAAAGTCAAAGGAGTCGCATCTTGAAGATGAGTTCTTCCGATTTTTATAATATTCTGAAATTCATCTGCTTTTTTCTTGAGAGTTTCTTTCAGTTGAGTCAAAGCAGGAATTAGCTTCTGATTCAACTGTTCCGCCGCTGCGATATGCATAGCGGTAGGAAACGTGTCATTTGAAGATTGAGCCTTGTTTACGTCGTCGTTTGGATGAATCGGTTTTTTAGAACCTTTCACTCCTCCTGCAATTTCGATCGCACGGTTCGAAATTACTTCGTTAGAATTCATATTGGTCTGAGTTCCGGAACCGGTCTGCCAAACAGAAAGAGGAAAATGTTCGTCCAATTTTCCGGAAATCACTTCGTCAGCGGCTTGAATGATCAGTTTCTTTTTATCTTCGCTTAAAAGACCAAGCTCCGCGTTAACGACCGCTGCGGATTTTTTTAAGATTCCTAAAGCGCGAATCATTTCTCTTGGAAATCGATCGTTCCCGATATGAAAGTGATGTAGGGAACGTTCGGTTTGTGCACCCCAATATTTGGAATCGTCTACTGCAATTTCGCCCATCGAATCCGTTTCGATTCTGGTTTTCATGAATCCTCCGAAAACTTAAATGTTAATTGAAATATAAAATTTTTCCGAACGAAATATTAGAATTTAATAAAAATATAATATAATATTTATTAAAAACTTATTCGTTTTGAAATCGCCTCAGAGTATCCGCAAGCGCGGAAAACTCTGGTTTTTTAGCGGAAACATTGTCCAGATAATCCAGAGTGGTTTGGATCCAAGCAGAATCCGATTCCAACTCTTTTCGTATAAAAACATGTCGAACCTGGTTCATGGCCCTGATTTCCATATATCTCCGCTTCTGGTCATAGTATATAAGGTCGGCCACTTTGTCTTTTCCGAATTCCGGAGAAGAAATTGCGACCACAACTTCATCCAGCCAAATTAATCCGTTGTTTTTACGATCCACATAATCAATCGCCTTTTGAACTCTAGACGGAATCATCAACTCTTTCTCTTTCGGGCCGACGATGACTCCGAGAGATTTTTTCTTTTTTGGTTTGGAGGATTCTTGAGAAGAATGATCCAATTCTATATTTTTAAGATCCTTTTTAACTGAACCCTTGTTTGTAGAATCTCGTTCTTTAGGAACAACTTTGATTCCGAACAAACTAAGAATGAATTCGATGATTCTTTCTAAAATCGACTTAGAAGCCCTTTCAGAACGGATTCTTTCTTTTTCGGTATCTTCTTCCCATTCTGCGATCGCCTTACTCAAACGAATTTGTTCGTCCACTGCAACTTGACCGTCTTTTATGTCGGAAACCTCTTTTAAAAATTCATAAATTCCACGCGTAAATCCGTTTTGTCGAATCAAGTTATGAATAGAAGTTCTTCGCTGGCGAACTTCTATAAATGCCCGAACAATCATACTCTTCGCCAAAATCATCAATCCAATGGTTTCGCCTCCGGAACCTTTTCTTTCTTTTTTGAGAAAGTCTTCTCTGGAACGAATTCGTTCTAAAACTTCACGAAACAATTCGGTTCTACTCATACCAACACTTTTGATACTCGCATCATCTACTTCAAAATTAGAAAGATCAAAATGAATCGGTTCTTTAGATTCTTTAAAACGGACTAAATTCTCTCCCGTGATTAAATTGATCAAAGATTCTTTTTTAAGATTTTCTAAAGTTCTTACGGTTTGAAGTAATACTTCGTAAGATCTAATAAAATCTCCGCCACCCGCCCAACTTTTTCCGGAAGTAAAAGCGGGATGTTTTTTTAATTCCTGTAAATATCTTTCAGCTTGAGAATGTCCTGTCAATTCTATCCAGGAAGATTCTTCGCCTGGAAGAATTTGAAGAAGAATCTTACGTGCAATTACATTAAATAAATCAAATATGATTTCCAATTCTGTACTTTTGTTTTGTTCATTTTTTTCTTTGGAAGTATGTCTAAAACTCAAAAGTTCCTCAAAAGAAGGCTGAAACAAATGAAAACGAGGATGTAATTGTAAAAGAGGAGATCTAGAACCTCTTTTTTCAAGAACTGGTAAAACTTCGGGCTCTACCTTTATAAGAGAAAGCTGATTTAAAATTTCGCCTGGTTTTTGATTCAAAATTTGAAAGATATTACTGAATAAATCACCTCGAACCTTCAATCGACTTAAAAGAGATTCCAAAGAAAGGGATTCCAAATTTTGCATAGACTTTTCCAAAAATTTAGAATCCGATAAATTGATCTGAATTCCTTTATCGTCAACGTTGATATAATTCTGATGAACCCAATCCTCCACTTCCGAATTTTTAGAAATATTCAGGATAAACTGATCCCTTGCGTATAACATTTCGAGAATTGCGGCCACACTTTGAAGTACACAACCACGTTTAACCTTTACGATTTGATCCGCCTTTAAAGAAGCGGGGCGAATGATTACATTTGCGATTTGAAGTTCTCTAATTTCTTTTTGAAATAGAAGAAACTGGTAGGATTGAATTCCCCTTCTTTCTTCTAAAAATTTAAGATCGTTAAGTTTAAGATGTTGTAGTTGTTCGATTTTAGTAAGTGCGAACGGAGATTGATTGAATAAGAAATAATTTTCCACCCCCTTTTCAATCAAATCTATATCTTTAAACGCACCCGGATTATATTGAAGCATCAGAACTTTCAGTTCTTGATCTCCGATCATATCCTGAGTGTCCTCCGAACTTAAAACGAAGGTTTCAGGAGTTGGGATTTGATTTTCAGATTTGGACATAACCCACCGCGCCCATATCATTAAGGGACTGTAGAAAATTAGAAAAGTCGATTACTCTTTGTTTGAAAGTAAGATTTTTCATTCTTGAAAAATTGAAATCCATTCCATAAGAAACCCTAAGCACAATTGTTTTTACATTCTTAAAAACGCGGAAGCTTTCATAGATCAGTTTCTTTCACAAATTTTATATCGATAGTTTTTGTGGAAGTTCCATATTCTAAGGTTTTGAAACTTTTTATAAATATCGGGACCTTTTTGGGAATAACTGAGAATCTTTTCCAGAAAGAAGATTTATCGAACGTTTTAATCTAATGAATACAAAAAATCCAGGTAAAACTTCATTTCTTAGGACGTATTCTTTATGATTTAAAAAACTTTTTTTGAAAACTGTCTAATACTTGAAACTCGGTTACAACGATAACATAACTCGAACCATCGATCATATACTTGAATAGAATGGGCCAGGTTTAGTTTTCAATTACACTTTCAATTTCAAATCCATACCAAAAGTGTTAAGAGATTTGTAGAACGATCACACTTCCATTAACATGAATTCGGCGTAAGAAAATCTAGACGAATCCGGCTTGCCATAGGCAGCCGGACCGGGCTCTCGCTCTGGTCAATAAATTGTATACAGGAACGTTATACGAATTATCGTCTTAAGTTTCAATTTATCGACCCCGCATCGATCCCTTTCGCATTAATGTAAGTTAAATAAAAGTGTATTTGTTAATTCACCCTTAAAACAAAATCGGACAATGTTAATTTCTAATAATCCCTTCGAGGAAGTCTAAATATTTATCTCTTCCCAAATAAGGAATACGAGCAGACCCACTTGCAACCGCAGCCTCAGCAACCGCCGGAGCCACATGAAATAAAACTCGTTTATCAAAGGGTTTTGGAATCAGATATTCCGGGCCAAACGTAAACTTCTCTCCGCCATAAGCCTTGCTGACCAATTCAGGGACTTCCAAACGAGCCAACTCCGCCAAAGAACGAGCGGCCGCAAGTTTCATCTCTAAAGTAATATGGCGCGCTCTAACATCCAGAGCACCTCTAAAAATAAAAGGAAATCCTAATACGTTATTCACCTGATTTGGATTATCACTTCTTCCAGTTCCCATAATTAAATCGGAACGGACCGCTTTTGCAACATGATATTGGATTTCGGGATCAGGGTTTGCAAGAGCAAAGATCACTGGATTTTTAGACATAGAACGAACCATATCTTCATCTACCATATTCTCGACGGAAACGCCGATAAAAATATCGGAACCTTTCATCACGTCTCTGAGAGTGGTAGAATCCGTTTTTTGAATATACTTTTTTTTAGAATCGTTTAGATCGTTTCTATTGTGATGAATCACACCCTTAGTATCGACCAGAAAGATCTGCTCTTTTTTAATTCCTATATGTTGAATGAGTTCTGCGATTGCAATTCCCGCGGCACCCGCCCCACAAATCACTACTTTAACATCACCTGGATTTTTACCCGTAAGTTCAAACGAATTCAATAAACCTGCAACCGTGATGATCGCGGTTCCGTGTTGATCATCGTGAAAAACAGGAATGTTCATCTTTTCGATAAGTTGTTCTTCAATATAAAAACTTTCAGGAGCTTTAATATCTTCTAAATTGATACCGCCAAAAGTTGGCTCCAGAAGTTTCACCGCACGAATAAATTCATCCGGGTCTTTTGTATTGATCTCTATATCAAATACGTCTATCCCCGCAAACTTTTTAAAAAGAACCGCCTTTCCTTCCATAACCGGTTTACCGGCAAGAGCACCTATATCACCTAATCCTAAAATTGCGGTTCCGTTTGTTATGATCCCAACAAGATTTCCTTTGTTCGTATATTCATAAACGAGCTCAGGAGAATCCTTAATCTCTAAACAAGGATAAGCGACACCGGGAGAATAAGCGAGGGAAAGATCGTAAGAATCTTGAGTAGGTTTTGTAGGAACTACTTCAATTTTTCCCTTAGGATGAAGCGCGTGATATTGTAACGATTTTTCCCTCATAGATTTTTCCCATGTTTTTCAAATTCAACCTTGCGACGATAAAATTTCATTTACCAACGCAGAACTTACTGAAGATTCTCCCGAGAACCTCTTCCGTATCCACTCTGCCGTTGACCTCTCCGATTTCGACAAGAGCATAATTGATTTCTTGAATATAAATTTCTGCGGGAGTCCCTTCTTCAATCAGACAGAGGGTTTTATCAAGACATTTAATGATGGTTTCGAAATGATACCTTTGGCGTTCTTCTAAAAGGACATAATCCTCGGAATGACCCAACCTGCCCGTCCTTTCCTTGATCGTATCTAAAAGCTTTAAAATTCCTTCTTTGGTTTTGCAGGAAATTTCGAGTACGATTAAATCTTTTATGTCTGAAAATAAGTTTCGGTTCCAGGAAGAATCTAGAATATCAATTTTATTTGCGACAAGAATAGAACCTTCTAACCTTTCCCTAGATTTACTAATAAATTCTTTCCAATTTTCTTTTTTAGAAACGTCTACGAGGAAAAGCCGAATATCAGCAGATTGAAATTCTTTTTCACTTCTTTCGATTCCTAGTTTTTCGATATGATCTGTAGTTTCTCGAACACCAGCGGTGTCCACAAGTCGAACAGGAATTCCTTCGAGAAGAATTTCTTCACTGATATAATCCCGGGTCGTTCCAGGAATTTCAGAAATGATAGAACGTTCCCTGCCAAGAAGAACATTCATCAGACTAGACTTACCAGTGTTTGGTTCTCCATAGAGAACGATTCTAAATTGTTGGATTAACTTTTCCGCAGAATCAGATTTTGAAATCACGGTTTGACAAAGAGACTTTATATTTTCGATACGAGTCTTTCTTTCTTCCAAGGATTCATACGTGAGATCTTCCGTGGAAAAATCAATCTCAGCTTCACATTCAGCTTTGAGGGAAATCAATTGACTTCTCAGATTAGAAGTAAAACGGGAAACTTCTCCAAAAACGTTTTTTTGTGCAAGTTCCAATTCAAAACGGGAACGCGCAGAAATAAGTCTACCGATCGCTTCCGCTTCGGTCAAATCCAACTTCTCGTTTAAGAATGCTCTACGAGAAAATTCACCTTGTTTTGCAGGACGAGCGCCCGCTCTAAAGATGGCGTCTAACGCTTCTCTTAACAAAATTGGATTTCCGTGAAAGTGAAACTCGCAAAGCTCCTCTCCCGTATAAGAATTTGGAGCCTTAAAATAAAAGAATAATATTTGATCTACTTTTCGATCACCGATTTGAAAAACGCATTGAATCGCCGTTCTAGGTAGAATTTCGGAGGGGGAGAGAAATTTATTTTTCGAAAAAAGAAAAGAAGAGGAAATCGTAAGCGCTTCCGGACCGGACATTCGGATGATTCCGATTGCTCCGGCACCGGAAGGAGTGGATACAGCGGCTATCGTATCATTCAAAGTTCACTTCTTCGAGAAGGTCGTTGTTTGGACCTTTTTCGACAACGTCTTTGTATTTGTGTTTATCTTTCATCGGAATGATTCTTACTTTTTTGTAAGTGCCGTTTCCTTCTGATCTAGTAAAAACTTTTTCATTTTCTTGAAGAGCCATATGAATGATTCTTCTTTCAAAAGGGTTCATCGGTTCCAACAATTTCGATTTGCCGGTTTTAGCGACAGTCGCGGCAACGGATTTTCCAAGACGGACCAAAGAAAGTTCTCTTTTATCTCTGTAAGATTCTATATCCAGAACGATTTTTCTACCGTGCCTAATTTTGGAATCAACCATCAAATTCAAGATAAACTGAATTGCGTCTAACGTAGATCCTCTTTTTCCGATCACGAGCCCGGATTCTTTACTTGCAACTTCGACGTAAATTTTTCCGTCCACGTCGCCCATACCGACCACTTCCGCTTCAATCCCCATCTTTTTCAAAACGGTAAGAACGACCCCATGAATGATTTTTTCAGCGGGAAGATCTCTAGAAGTAACGTAAGCTCGAACGATAGCCGGCTTTTTTTGAGAGATTCCGAAAAAACCTCCTTTTCCGGAATCTACGGTTTCAAAACGAACCTCGTCCGAGTTTAATCGGAGAGTTTTGAGAGTGTACTCTTCGGCCTCGGACTTAGATTTAGCCTCGGCTTCAAAGATGTAATTTTCCATGTGTATATCCTCGATAATGAGTTCGTTGCGGTTAAACTTTCGCCTTTTTCTTTTCTTCGGTTTTTTTTAGATGATTTGTGATCCACTGTTGACCAATGGAGAGAACGTTCTGAAAAGTCCAATAAAGAGTAACTCCGGAAGGCATGTTCCAGAAAATATAAAGCATCATAACCGGCATCACGTACATTAGCATTTTCTGATTTGGGTCCATAGATACAGAAGTCATTCTCGTTTGAAAGACCTGCGTCCCCACCATCAAAAGAGCGAGAAGGTTTAAACCGATTCCCGTTTGAGTAAAGTAAGGAATCGCGGGAGAAGTCCAGATTACGTCCGGTTCGCTGAGATCCTTGACCCATAAAAACGGTGAATTCCAAAGATCTATTGTATCAGAAAAAGCAGTGTAAAGTGCTATAAAAATCGGAATTTGAATCACCATAGGAAGACAACCGCCAACTGGATTTACGTTATTCTTCTTATAAAGTTCCATCGTTTTTTGCTGACGCATCTTAGGATCATTGGCGAACTTTTCGTTGATCGTTTTCAGTTGCGGACTAAGCTCTTGCATCTTTTTCATACTATCCGCTTGTTTCTGGTTTAACGGATAAAAAACGAGTTTGAAAAGGATCGCAAAAATAATGATGCTCCAACCATAATTTGGAATCGTAAAACGGTAGATTTGTTTTAAAATCCAAATGATTCCATTTCGGAAAGGAGTAGTAATACCTTGATTGAAGGATTTATTTAAGTCAGAACTTAAACCAACAAAAGGACTATTTTTAGCTTGGCTCGGATCCAACTCCGGATTTTTAAAAGCCATACCTTCACTTTCTCTAATACCTACATAGGATGCAAAGTCTAGATTATATCTTTCACCAGGACTCAAAAGAATATTATCATATAGTAAAACAGCTCCGCTTTCGTTTTTAGGTCTATTATCTAAAACGATTCCTTGCGGTTTATGATCAAGAGGATCAGCTACGGCAATAAAATAGCGAGAGCCGGTTCCTGCAAAATCCACTCCGGATTCTTTATCTGTTTTAATGCTAAAAGATTCGTCGGTTCCGGAATTTCCGGTAAAAAAATTGCCGACTGAAGACCAAAAACCAACGGAGGAACTTCCGTCTAACGTATCTTGAAAAGAACCGCCTAAATGATAAAAACGAAAAAAATTCGCAGTATCTCTATCAGTCAAAGGCCTATCTTTTGGATAAGGCCCGAGACTTCCAAAGGTTCTCAAATATCGAATATTTTTTTGAGAAGCGAAAGAAAGTTTCTCGTTCGAAAGATTCACGATGGAAATGGAAAGTTTAAAATAATTTTCATTCGGATAAAAACGAAATTCTTTTTTCAGTTGATAACTTCTATCGGGAGAAATTGCCGAGAAAGAAACGGAATGATTTATTTTATCTTCAGTTAAGGAAAATTGAATATAGTTCCAAGGTGAATCAGAAATTTCTACAAGAGAATCCGAAAAATTGAAATCAAATCCTTTATCTCTGGATAACTCCACCGCTTGATAACTTTTACCATCTACAACAACCGTTTCGGGATTTTTACGAGCAACTTGAATGAGTTCTCCGTTAGGACCCGTAAAATCTTTCATGTAAAATTTGGAAATTTTTCCGCCTAACGATGAAAATTCGACTATATAAGAATCTGTTACGACAAAACTTTTTTTCGTATCGGAAGGAGTTATTTTTTCTTTCTGAACAACAGGATCGATTGAATTGGATTCTTTTGTTTTTCCAGAAGTGATTTGTTGTTTCGTATTTTCGGACGTTTTATCGGGTTGAGTCTGTTTTGTTTCGGGATTTTTTTTTGTGGATGTATTAGGGAAGAAAAAATAATTCACTCCCATCCAAATTCCCATACTGAGAATCAAAGCTAAAAACAATCTACTTTGTCTATCTTCCATAAATCAGTTTCATCCTTTAGTGTTTGGTGGTAACGGATCGTCAAACCCCCTAGAAAGAGGATTGCATCTCAAAATTCTCCAAATACTGAGCTGCATAGCGCGGAAAAATCCGTATTCTTGAAACGCTTGAGCGGCATATTCGGAACAAGTAGGTGTAAAACGACAGGCAGGGGGCAATAACGGAGAGAGTAACCTTTTATACAATTGAATCAGTTGGATTACAAATCGGTTCATCGGATTCGATTGATCAGAGAGACCAGAATCTTAACCAGTTCCCTATGGTTCAGATCCAAAATTTCTTTTTTGGCTAATATTGCTATATCAAAGCCTTTTGAAAAATTTTTCTCTTCTTCGTGTATAATTGCTCTAAGCTTTCTTTTCATTCGGTTTCTTTGAACCGCAGTTTTTACAGCCCTTTCCGGACAGTAAAGAAAACGATTTTTTGAGAAGGAATTAGGAAGATATACCAGAACAATCGGGAAACTGGAGACTCTCTTTCCAGTCTTAAAAAGAAATTGAATCTCCTTTCTGGATTTTAATGTCTCTTCGATGATTCGTTCTTAGTATTTTTTACCGAGTTTTTCGTCGGATACGGTCAATTTATATCTGCCCTTTTTTCTTCTGCGAGAAAGAACTTTTCTTCCTCCGGCAGTAGCCATTCTGGCGCGAAATCCGTGTGTTCTCGCTCTTTTAACTCGGCTGGGCTGGTAATTTCTTTTCATATTTATCCCTGATTGGCATTAATGATTACGTTTTTTAGGAAAAAGAATATTTCCCATACAGAAACTTACTGAAAAAGGTTTGAGTCAACCATTTCACGTCCAAAATTGGAGCGAATTGCCTTCTTCGGGAATTTATTCTTTGGGATTTTAGGGAAAAGAAAATACCCGAACGAAAGAGAATTTATTTGAATCAAGTCCTTCGCCTAAAAACAAAAAACCCGGCAACGTCCTACTCTCCCATGCAGCGAACCACATAGTACCATCAGCGATGAGAGGCTTAACTTCCGTGTTCGGGATGGGAACGGGTGTGGCCCTCTCTCTATAGTCACCGGGAATCTTGAAGCCAGCATCTCGTACTGATTTCTATGGTCAATCTAAATTTAACAAAAAAGTTTAAATTCTTTTTAAAAATTTTCTTGGTTTAATGTTTTTCCGCTTAGAATTCCAGATGATCCATAGAGTTGTTGAAAAATTAATTCTTGATCTGTTTATATTGGATTGAATGGACAATTGAAGCAATTTTACGAATCTTCACTATGGAATTTTTCAACAACTCTAATATCGAAATAATAGGAGTTATAACAATCCTATATTAAATAATTATACTTCCCTAATATAATATGAGTTCGACGCAAGAAAACCGAGGCGAATAAAAACTCAATGCAACGTCTGCTATGTATCCGCGTTTTGGGTGGTGGAAAAATTTGAAAGATTTTTCTCTATCAGAAAAACATACTTTTTGCAAGTAAAAAATATGTTTCTTGTCGGAACACTTGAAAAACGTACATTTTTGATCCAAAACCTTCTCAGTTTATGGGTTGAATTAGTAATTTCGAGTGGGCAAACCAAGATAACGTGAGTTCAGTATAACCAATACAAAGGCGAGCATTCATCCTCCGTAATCCGTAGATAAGTGTGTATTTTGAACGGTGTTTGAATCAAGAAGGTCTGTGAAAGTAACTCAGCATCTGGGTTATCACGGTCGCTCTAGATTTGTTCACTTCATAAACTCAGTGAACAAACGTTTAAAATCGCCGCGGCAGGGATCGATGCGAGGTCAATAAATTGAAATCAAAAGCTATAAATTATATAACATTTCCTTTATATATTTTATTGACCAGAGCGGAGAGCCCGGTCCCGCCTGTTACTGTCAAATTTACTTTCACAACATTTTGGCGGGAGCCGCCAAAGTCGAACTCACATTAAGATATAATATTTAACTGTATTTTTACTTTTTCTTACGACTGGGTAGATATTTATAATACTCCACTTCGATCGTATTAATTAGAAAAGTATAATATTTAACGAGTTTCTTATCATATTGTTTCTTTTGGGCCTCGTTTCTAAGGAACTCTGCAATCTGATCCCGAATCAAAGGAGCTTTTAAATCATTATGACTTAAAATGATAGAACCGGGCATTCCTTGCGGAACTATATCATCTGGAATTATAATCGTAGCTGAATTCTGTAAAAGTGCGTATTCAACCGTAGAAGCAACCTTGTCGTCGTCTTTTTCGCCTTTAAGATGTGCTACGTTGTTTCGAATATTATCTAAATTTTCGAAAATCTTTTTACGTAAAGAACGGGAATCGTGAATTTTATCCGTAATCTTAGTAAATCGACTTGGAAAAACAAATCGTTCTGCTCCCTTTGCGATTAAACTCACTTTCTTTTCTTTCGGAGTTTCTCCCTTGGAAGATTGATAACGTTCATCTTCAGAATCTTCTCCAGCATCATAATCATTGGAAGAAGACATGGCTCCATATTCTCCTTTAAAGCCAGATCCAAGAGAAGAGCCGGAACTTCCACCGGAAAGAATATCAGCTTTTTCTTTATCCCTAAAATGAAATGCGATCATCAGTCCTAAAAACAAACTGACCGGAATTCCCACGAACAAAATTCCAGTAGTTTTAAAATGTACGGATGCAATTAAAAATAAGATCATACTCGCTACAAAACCCAACATCCCCATCGGAAGATTGAATTTTTTTGCAAATTCTCGAGAACGTTGTTTTTCTACTTCCAACTGCTCCATTGTCTGAATTCCTTGTTGGAGCTTTACAATGTGTTCCGCCTTTATTTTTGCGTTTAGTCCGGGATGTTTCGGATTACTCAAACTCGCATTGATCTCTTTTGCTATTTCCAATTCTTTTTGATAAGCGACATTCTTAGTCGCTAAACTACTCAACTTATGTAGTACAGCAGCCATATAACCTGGATCAACCGCATATATCTCGGAAGTTTGATCCGGTTTTTCGATTACTTTCATTCCGTATTGATCGGAAATCTCCTTTTTCAATTCCTCAATCAATGAAGGATAACGTGTTTCGTCAGATAAACCTGAGGATTTCAATTTTTGTTCCGGAGAAAAACGATATAAAGTCTGTTCTTCAACTGTATTCTCTGAAATTTTATGAATAATTTTTAATTTTAAAGATTTAAATACACTTTCCTCTTTTCTTTGAGAGAGTTTTTCTTTTTCTTCCATCAATCTAGAAATGATTTGAATAGAAAGCCTACAGGTCTCAGATACTTTTTTACCAAGCTCATCGGTTTCACGATCGAATGGATAATCATTGATAAGCGAAATCAAAGCTTTTACTTTTTCTGAGTTTTGTTTTCTTCCAGGTTCCACCATCTGAATATGAGTTTGTTCAAACTCTATAATTCTAGTTCCAAAAAGACCGTAACCTGCTCTTTCACTCAGTTCTTTTAAATAAGGAATCGCAAATTTTTCAAGAGCGTCCACCTGACAACGATAATGTGCTATCACTTCTGGTTGATTTACGTAAGAACCATCTGGATTTAACTGAAGATCATCTAAAATGATATGATAATCTGGAAGAATTTTCATTACGTAATTCTTCTTATTTGCATAAGTTAGAAAATCTCGTAGAAAATCTGTCATTGGAATATAACCGTAAGGTTGAAATCCCTTCTTTAAAAGTGTAGAAAATTCAGCTTCGAGCGAAGCCAACTTAGGAAAGAGCCAATTTTTTCCTGCCTTGTTTTTATGAAGTAAAAAAGCTCCGGGATTATCCTCGTCGGGAAGTTTCGGTTTTTTAGCTCGATTCTGTAAAATGAGATCGATCATTTCTTCCGAAAATTCAAAACAAGCGACTCGATAAGGATTTACATCCGTTTTGGTTTCTTTTTGAGGACTTGCAATTGCAATTCTAGCCTGAATTTTTGCACCATTACGAACTAAGAAAGGATAAATATAAGCAGATTTATTTTTCCCTTTTTTTTCATAATCAACTAATTGTCGTAAGGCGAGGTCAACACTAAGAGGAGACTTTGCTTGTTCGCTTAAATTCCTATATTTATTTAAAAGATCGGAGAGTTTATCTAGGGTAAGTAAATAAGAAGGATGAATACTTTTAGAACCGTGTTTCTCAGTTTTTTTATGCCAATCTCTAAGTTCGTCTAAAATACAACGTGCAGTTGCAGACAAGCCAACTGCTCCTTCGTTTAGAAAAATATAATCGGGTGTAAGAGACTGAATTTCCGTCGGTTTACTCGCCGCCAGTTCTTCAAAGCTTATGTCCTGTTCAGTGCTTTCCATATTTCCTATCAATTCTACAGTACGATTCTTTTTAATTGAACATTTTTACTTGTCCAGTATTCCACTAAATAACTGGATAAAACATTTATTTCAAAAATTTTTCCAATACCCTTCCGATTCTCAAAATTCCTTCTTCAATCTCTTTATCTTCTCTAGAAAAACTCAATCGAAAACATTCTTCTCTATGAGACCAATTTGAGTCTGCTCCTGGAAAAAAAGTTTTACCTGGAACGACAATAACTCCTGCTTCCTTTAGAATCGGATAAAGATCACTAACGGACAGAGATAAATTCCTAACCCAAACCCAAAGAAAAAAAGCGCCTTCACTTTGATGAATTTTATAGTCAATCCTAGAACTCCAATTGTTTAGAATCGTTTCCTGAGTAAAAATCGATTTTTTTAGATAAAAAGGTAAGATTGTTTTTTCACATAACTCTTTCCAACGTCCTGAGCGAAAAAGATCCAATGCGATAAATTGCCCCGGATTAGCGCTCGTCAAATTGATAACCGAATTGGCTCTATGCAACAAAGTAATTGTTTCTGAATCGCCCACTACAAAACCAGTTCGAACTCCGGGAAGACCCAACTTAGAAAGACTAAAACCCTGAATCATTCCAGGTCTATGAATGAAAGAACTTTTTCCAAAAACAACTTTGGGAAATGGAAATCCGTAAGCGTTGTCGACCAATAAAGGAATTCCTACGTTATTTGCTCTTTCAATTAAAAATTCAAGTTCTTGATCTGTAATTACATTGCCA
Source organism: Leptospira kirschneri serovar Cynopteri str. 3522 CT (assembly GCF_000243695.2). Classification (NCBI taxonomy): domain Bacteria; kingdom Pseudomonadati; phylum Spirochaetota; class Leptospiria; order Leptospirales; family Leptospiraceae; genus Leptospira; species Leptospira kirschneri. The sequence goes on from NZ_AHMN02000005.1 coordinate 626,438, forward strand.
GTTGGATTTGTCGGTCTAGAAACGCAAATACAACCCGCCTCCTTTTTCCAACTTGGAATGAAATCGAAATTTTCCAAAGATATAAAGTATTTATAATATCGATCTTCTATTTCCCGAATTTCAGGCGCAAAAGATAAAAAAGAATCCGGCTCCAAGGTTTGATCCGTATAACCGATGTATTCCGGAAGAATGGGAAAAAGGATTTTTTTTCTTTGATCATTGCCGAAATTTCCGGAAAAAAAATTTAATAAGAAATAGAAAGCATTCTGACTTCCGTTCGTAATTGCAATTTGGTCTTTGGAAATTTTCGTTCCGGACTCATCCGATAAAATAGAAGCGATCGTTTCTCTAAGTTCTAAAATTCCAGAAGGGGATTCGTAACCTCCTAAAATTTTATCCATACTTCCGGATTGGATTTGTTTTGATACGATCTCTCTCCAAACTTCGATCAGTTCCGGAATAAAAGCAGGACTTCCTCCACCCAATAAACAAGAGCCCGGAGGAGGATTACTTAAATCGTCCATCAATTGTCCGATTCCGGTTTGTTTTAAAAATTTCCGACCGAAAATTGAGTATTGCATATTATACAAAATTTCTTTCTAAGTAAGATATAGAAACTAGAATCCAATCTGAAAGGAAAATTTCGCAGACTCTTTTTTAACTTTATATCAAAATACTTTTACTACATTTCGTCTGAAAAGTTTATTATTTATTTTTGAAAGGTAGATATTTAAATTAAGATCTTTTGTAGATGTTTTCAAGAAAACATCTACAAAATTCCAAAAGAATCATCGTCTAATCCAATTTTTCCACAAAATCGCTGTTTGGTGGTTATCGCAAAAGTTAAAAATCTATTTTGAATTTGTAATCTATGGTTTTCGATATAATTTTCATTTTATTTATAGTTTGTCCCAAATCCTAAACACCGAGGAAGTATTTGTTGAGTTCCCCGAGTAATCATAAAAGCGAAGCTCTGAATTAAAAACTTGGCCGCTCCCCTTTCTATCTATAAAATTCGCGAACGATTCGCTCACATTTTCTTTCTCTGAGTTCACATGATTAAAGTGTAAACTAGCGGATTGAACATTTTGTTATGTAATTCTCAGTAAAAGCTATAAATCACACAATGACTTCCGCGGAACTATCATATTCTATTGAATGTCCGTAATTTTTTGTTAAACGAAGTTCACTTTTAAATTTATATTAGAGTTACTGAAAAATTTCATAGTGGCAATTCACAAAACTGCTTTCATAATCTATTTTACTGATCTCTACAAAATTGAGTACCGTTAATTTTATCACAAAACACTGATTCCATACAAAATATTAGGTACTTTATTATATAGTTATGAATAATACAACGAAAACAAATGGAGAAGAAATTTCCAACAACTCCAATAGTCTATTTATAAAAATCTGTAACATTCGTCTAACAAAAATATTAGAAATCTATAAAATGAAGTTCGTAAAAAAGAATAGAAAGCCCACCATGAAAATGATACTATAATTTTATTTCAAAACCTAGAATATAAAATCTACTTCAAAAAAACATCTAATTTCAGAATAGACGCATTTGTAAAACTTTCTTGTTTATTTTTAAGTAGCCAGTATTTTTCTCTGAAATAGGGATTTGCAATAAAATTTACGGTACTCAATTGGTCAGAGATCAGTAAAAATACAGAAATTTTAATGGAGTGAAAAAAATTTAGAATAAAATAACAACAAGGAAAATGATAAGCAAAAATTCACCGTAAGAAATTTATTTACATCAATAAAAACATACAGCCTTTATTTTATTTTTAATATTCAAAAATTGAAATATAATAAATTAAGAATTTTCATCTTCCAATCGATCAAATATCTGCAAAAAAAGATTTGATTCTTGGGCGCCTGAAACGGCGTATTTTTCATTAAACACAAAAAATGGAACTCCAGAAACCCCTAGTTCTCTACCTTTTCGTTCTTCTTCTCGAACTTCCTGAAGTAAGGTCGTGTCCTTTTGTACGGAATAAAGATTATCCTCTTGTATTCCCGCTTCCCGTAAACTTTCCAAAATTATATTTGTGTCTGAAAGATTTTTACCTTCGGCAAAAAATTTTCTAAAAAAGATTTCCGAAAGAATTGAATCTTTTCTATATTCTTTCGCCTTTCGAATCAATGCGTGTAATAAAAAGGTGTTTGGTTGATGTCCTTCTTGTTCCGACAAAAAAGGAAGGTTTTCTGAATTGGCAATATCGGCAACTCTTTGAACCATCATTTTAACACGATCCATAGATCCAAATTTTCGAGTCATATGAAGTATTCTATCTTCTCCTTCCGGAGCCAAATCCGGATTGAGTTGAAAAGCCCTCCATTCTATTTCGATCTTATCATCAGGGTGTGACTTTTTCCGAATTGATATTGCATCTTCTAATCTTTTTTTTCCGATATAACACCAAGGACAAACAACGTCTGAATAAATCGCAATTTTAGTTTCCACAGTCACCTTCCCAGATTTTTAAAAGAAAAACAGTTTTCATCATAAAAGATTTTTCCTAAAAGTTGAAAAAAATATAGTGAATTCCTATTTTTTTTAAAATCAATTTGTTCATAATAAATTATAAAATTAGAATATTTCTTTTTATGAACCAACATGAGTTCAGCGTAAGAAAATGAGAAAAAATTTTCTAAAAGTATGAGTTCTTACATTTTTAGAATTTATTCGTAAAATCGTGATTTGCAGTAGTTCCCACATTTTAGGAACCAATCTATAAAGTTCAGATTCTAATTTTTTCAGAAAAATGAATTTCTTACGTCGAACTCATTTTAAATCAAATTAAAATTTTATATTTTTTACTTCGAAAAAATATAAAAATAAAACGTTTAAAAATTAGAATGTAGAACCTTCCTCAAAAAAAACATACATTTCGGAATAGACACCCATCTGTAAGAACTCCTACATTTCTGCAAAAGTCAAACTTAGGTTAAAATAACCAATTTGGAGAATAGACTTCAGAATTGAGAACAATCCTATAAATTCAAAATTGATTATCGGATATAAATGATAAACTTTGGAGACGGCGGGGTTCGAACCCGCGTCCTATTGCGCCCCAGATCAGCCTCTACGTGTGTAGTCTGTGTATAAAATTTCGGAAAGAGGTTCACCCTCAGACAGGATTCTCTTTCCTATTCGGCTCAGATACAAACTCTTTTAGGAACCGAAAACCAAAAGAATCGCCTCCCGATCAGTGTCAGAACATTTAGAATTCGAGAGAAAAAACTAAAGTTCCGTAGCAGAGATTAAGCTGCTAAAGCTAATTCGTTATTAGCGGTTATTGTTTGAAGGTTTTGAGAGGAGCCTACAACCTCTACACGCCACATAATCCCTGGCAACAACAGTCGAAACCAATTTCGTCCCCTGCTGTTTTTAGATTAGACTGTCAAAAATAAGAAAACGAAATTTTGCCGCAAGTTTTTTATAAAATTAAGAAACGATTAAATACTTCGATTGAAATTTATAATGAATTCGAACCCTTTAGGAATCGATCTATAAAGTTTAGATTTCTACTTTTTTTCAGAATCATGGGTTTCTTATGTCGAATCCACGTTAAACTTACGTTTTCTAGATAAACCCAAAAAACGAAGTTTAAATAAACAAACCAAATGAGTTTATCTTATAGGTTTTTGATTCGGAATAAAATCGACAAACCAGCGTTATTCGAAATGGATCGAATCGACCGCGTCGATAGGAAATAAAAGATTTCCATCATTCTTTAAAAGAATATAAAAACTTTCGTGCTGATATATAAACCCTTTTACTTGAGAACCATCTTTAAAATGAATTACTCTTTCATGATCAGGCTGATTTTTATCTTTTAAAATTTGAATTAAAGCCTTATTATCCAATTTTGCGACCAAAGACTTCAATTTTTCGACTTGTTTCAAATCGTTCGGAGCAAAACGAACCATAGATTTGAATTTCTCTTCTAATTCTTTTTCTTGATTTGGAAGAATATTCTTAATTTTTTTATTTAGATCGTCTTCCATCGAAAACATTCCAATCGTATTCTCGCCACCAAGCCTACGAACGTCCGAATTTAATGCGAAGACAAAATTCTCTTCTAATTTCAAACCTTGGGACTTTGCTTCTTCGATACTTTTTTCTAAAGAACGAATTTTATTTAAACTGGATTCCGGGATTCCTTTCCAAGACAAGGATTGTCCCCGATTTACTTGAACTTTTTTACTTTGAAAAAGAATCGGAAAATTCATCTTTAAAAATTCTTTCTCTTCTTTTGTTAAAGTACTGGCGGTTTTTTCAAAAGCGATCAAAGGTCCGGTTTCAACTTCTACCTTTCCATCCAAAACGTCTATATCCAGTTTAGAATAAGATTCCCCCACATTTCTGGAATAAATCACTTTCGTTCCTGCCAAAAAAGCTCTTACATCCGGCGAAAGAATCGCAAGTAGACCTTCCCCCGTAGATTCATTCTGAATTGAATCTACAAGAATCGACCCTCGTGCTACATTCAAAGAAGAATACTTTTTATTTCCAGAAATGGAAACTTCAGAATCTGGCAACATTCGAACCGCTACACTTTGAGCTCCTTCTACTTGGAATTCGCAAATAGAAAAATTACCCGAAACCAATTTACGATTCAGAAGACTTTCTCCAGGTTGAGACGCTACACCGTCGATTTTACAATCTCCGTAAGAATTGATAAAAGCCTGACCTAGTTTAGAATCCGACTCAAATTGATATTTAAACCAAAAAGAAACACCTACGACTAAAAACAACATGGCCGCAGTAAGTCCCAAAATCAAAGAACGGGATTTTAGAATCGTATTCGGAAATTCTAAAATCTTTTTCTGAATACTCGATTTCAAATAAGGAGTTTGTTTAATATCAGAAAAAGTACGAGATAAAATGGAATTAGTTCGAGTAGAATTTTGGTACATAGAACGAGCTTTTTCATTTTTAAGTACAAATTGAAGAAGCTCTCGCTTATCTTCGGTATTCAATTCACCGTATAAGTACCTTCCTAAGAGGTCTTCAAAACGTTCTATATCGTCTAATTCCGTTTTCATGATAGAGTTTAGAATTGAAATCCTTGCTGTTCTAATTTTGTTCTCAGTAAGGAAATAGCAGAAATTAATCTTCTACTTACGGTTCTTTCCGAAATTCCCAATACTTGAGCAGTTTCTTTTAAAGTTTTCTTTTTTAATTCCTTATATAATATTATACTTTTTTCCGGTTCAGGAAGACTTTCAATCGTATCTTTTATCGCTTTTTCCAAAAAAACCTTCTCTAAATTTTCCGGAATTTCCGGGTCTATCTCAATATCACCGACTAAATCGCTGAGTCGTATATTTCCGAATTCCTTTTTCTGTTTATTGTAATGTTTGAAGTATAGATTTTTTGCAATCGAACAAGTCCAAGTGCTGAAGGAAGCAATCTTAGAATCGAATTTATGAAAAAAAGTAAATGCTTTTAAGAAAGCCTCTTGAGTTAAATCCTCGGCCACCTCCGGATCACCGCAGATTTTCAAAAGAAAATGATATACGGTTCGGTAGTTATCCTCGTATAAAACTGAAAAATTTACAGAATCAGATTGAACCATTGAAATAAATACCCGATTACTCGGTCTTTTGCAGTTTTTTTGATAAATTACGATTCTAAAAGCACAAAAAAGAAATTAAAACTCGACCTTTTTTTGAAAACTTTGTTTGGAAAACTATGTCTTATTCGTCTCTATTTTCTATTTCGAGAAAATATATTCTTCTCTGTAGAAATTTAATTTGGTTTTTGCAGTAAAACAAATCGACTCTAGGACGATCAAATACCAGAAGAATTTAATTTATTTTCACAAACAAATTTGGAGTCAGCGAAAACAAAATTTTAAGATCCGAAAAAAATTCGTTCTAATTTTGTCAGACACTATTGTTAAGAATATATGAACAAAAATGAATTTACTTCGATAGAAGTCATTCCGGGTTATCTAGGAGGAAAACCTTTCATTAAAGGAACTGGAGTTAGAGTTTCAGAAATTTTGGATTTGCTTTTAGCAGGAATTTCTAGAAAAGGAATTTTAAGAGAATACCCAGGAATCTGTAATCACGATATTGATTCAGCGGTGTCCTTTTTAGAAGCAAAGTTAGAAATAGCAAGACAAAGCCAACATACCCACGAAAAAGTGAGCTGATCACAAGATTCATTTTACTGAAATTTATAATAAGTCTTTTAAAGATTTAAAGTTCAATACAACTTGAATGACTTCAGCCATTGTTATTTTTTTCCCTTATTAACTTTAAAGAACATAAGATCAATTTCTAACAATTAGATATAATAGTTAGAATTGTCGAAAAAATCCATATCTACAATTCACAAAACAGTTTTATCGATTCGTTTTAATGAAAAAACGAAAGAAAACTCACTTTTCAACAATTTTATTATAGATTATGTTTCATTCTTAATTTCCAAAAAATTACGGCAAATTAAATTCGTAGCTTTTAGATTTCTCAAAAAGAAGAACTTTCAATTTTCGTAAAGTTCACACATTTTCCATCTTCCACTTGTAAGTTCCCAAAAAGAAATTTTGAAAAAAAATTTATCAAACCAATTCTAAAATTCTATTGTCTTTCTCCGATGATTGGTCCACCCACAAGTTGCATCATTCTTTCTTTGGTTAAGATTAGATCTTCTCGGTTATCGGTCGCCATCTCGCCGGGACCATCCAGATAAATCGCTCCTTTGGGACAAGCTTCCTCGCACATTCCGCAAAAAATACAACGCAATAAATCGATCTCAAACTTTTTAGCGTATTTATCTTCTGGATGAAGATGTTGAATTTCCGGAGTCACTTCCGCTGCTTCTATATAAATTGCATCCGCAGGACATATCCACATACAACAAAAACAACTTGTACATCTTTCTCTACCCTGTTCATCACGTTTCATCGTATGCATTCCACGAAAACGAGTGGAATACTTTCTTTTCTTTTCAGGGAATTCTATCGTTACCGCTTTTCTTAAAATCGCGGCCTTGATAAAATGTTTGAGAGTGATCCAAAGTCCCTTGCCGATAGAATAAAAATAAAACTTCTCATACCAAGAAAGTTTATGGCGACTTGCTACTCTTACTACGTTAACGGTTCCCAACTTCAACCTCCTTGGGAGAAGTTTTGACCAGTTCCGCTATTTTCCAAAAAACAGAACCGGAACTTAATAAACCTTTAGGCGGCTCCATCACCTTTTGAAAAGACTGATTCAATCCATTTTTATTTGTAAAAGAACCGGCTTGTTCCGCAAACGTTTGAATCGGTACTCCGTAGGTCACTTCGGATATTTCTTGAGTTAGATTTGCGCTCAATAAAACAAAAGTAACATTCGAAGGAATAGAACGTAAAAATTTCTTAATATTCTCATGAATCACAAAGACCAGATCAATTTCTCCTAACTCGATCGATTTACAAATCGTATCGATTTTTTGTGAAGATATAAATCCGGAATCCACCGCCCCTCTTGTATTTGGTCTAAAGTCCGTAGTCATCAAAAAATCTTTTTGTTCGGGCGCTTTGTATTGAACTTCTTCTACCCTTGCTTCCACGATAACCGATTTTTCAAAAGATTCTACACTTTGGAGAATGATTTTTAGGTTTTCGTTGGATTCTTTTGCACCACCTAAAACCGCAATCCGTTTTGATTGACGAATTTTTTCCGCAATGGCAGGCAACACTACAGTACTTTCCGATACGTTCCCATCTTGATAATACGCGAATAACCTATTTTCGTTCAACCAATCGATGTCAAAACGCCCATGATCACAAAGAAAATACATATCCTTTTCTTCGTCGATTCGAGGCATATATCGATACATCTTGTTGTCTCTTACGTTAGTCGTAACATTACAACCAGTGCTACATCCATGACAAATCGATTCGCCGTTTTTATACCACCATACTCTGGATTTGAATAAGGTTTTGTTATTGAGAAGTGCACCCGTAGGACAAAGATCTGCAAGAGCGCCCTGAAAGTTATGTTGAATTGGCTCGTTCTTTGCAAGTCCTATGATAGAGTGATAACCTCTTTCAAATAGTCCTAGATTAGATTCCCCTACGATTTCCTCTTCAAATCGAACACAACGATAACAAACGATACAACGATTATGATTTATGATCAGATTGGAACCAACTTCTTCTTGAGGAATATTCCGTTTTTCTAATGTAAATCTGGAATTGCCCTTCCCCTCTTTAAAAGCATTGTCCTGAAGTTGGCATTCGCCTGCTTTATCGCAAACAGGGCAATCTAAGGGGTGATTAGCTAAAAGAAACTCCATCGTTCCTTCTCGCGCTTCTTTGATTCGATCATTTTTTGTGAAAATGGAAAGACCTTCCGTTACCTTCGTATTGCAAGCCGCTTGAAGTCTAGGAACTCCCTCAATTTCGATAAGGCACATTCTACACATTCCCACGATGGAAAGTTTGGGGTGATAACAGAAGAAAGGAATATCGACTCCGACATCTTTTGCCGCTGATATGAGGTTCTTCTTTTCATCCACCTCATATTCGATTCCGTCGATTTTGATTTTTACCATGGAATCATCCTTTTGATTCTTCCCGAATTTCGGGAAACAGTTCTATAGAAACGTACCATTCTCATTCTGGCAACCCGTTTCTAAAACGGGATCGTCTATCTATTTTTATATTATGTACTCTGTCATACTGTGGGAACTATTACACGTTTAACAATCTTCGATGATTCTAAAAAACCAAACCATTAACTTGGACAAGATTGGCACTTGAAAATTTAAGTTAGAAACCGTTGCAAAACCTGAAATGTAGGAACTACCACTGAATTTTAGAACGATCATCCTTTTTGAGACTGATTCTTAAAGTTCTAAGTTTTTGTAATAATCTGGAATCCGGGCCCATTTTTGAAACCACTGAGGATTGATCGCCCTTTGGTACAGATACGCGTCTACAAGAACTAAATTGACAACTGCCTCGATAATCGGAACCGCTCTAGGAAGAACACAAGGATCATGACGACCTTTTGCTTCTAAAATGGTTTCTTCTCCTTTGAGGTTTACTGTATTTTGTTTTTTAAAAATTGTTGAGGTTGGTTTAAAAGCAGCACGAATAACCAGTTCTTCTCCGTTGGAAATTCCACCTTGAAGCCCTCCAGAATGATTAGTTTTGGTTCTAACTCTTCCAGTTCCTTCTTCCACATAAAACTCATCGTTATGCGAACTTCCGGTTAATAACGTTCCGGCAAAACCTGAACCCACTTCAAATCCTTTACAAGCAGGAATGGAGAGGATCGCCTTTGCTAGATCTCCATCTAACTTGTCATAGACGGGATCCCCTAAACCTGGAGGAAGATTATAAGAAACACATTGGATCGTTCCTCCTACACTATCTCCGGCTTCTTTCATTTTTAGAATCAAAGAACGCATCTGGTCGGCGCTATCAGCGTCTGGACAACGAACTTCGTTTTGATCTACTTCTTCTCTGGACTTAGGATATTTCTGGCCTATGTTAGATTGAACGGTTCCGATCGAATCCACCCACGCAACGGTTTCAATTCCAAGATCATCTTTGAGGATCATTCTTGCAATAGCAGCTGCGGCTACACGGCCAATCGTTTCTCTAACGGAAGAACGTCCGCCGCCTACGTGCGCACGGAAACCGTACTTCATTTGATAGGTATAATCTGCGTGAGAAGGTCTAAACGTGGTTCTTAAATTTTCGTAGTCCTTGGAAATCGTATTTTGATTATCTACAATCAAAGCAATCGGAGATCCGATCGTTTTTCCTTCAAATACTCCAGAAACGACACGGACCGTATCAGTTTCATCTCTAGGTGTGGTAAGATTACTTTGTCCCGGTCTTCTTCGGTTTAAATCTTTTTGAATTTCTTCTAAACGAATGGGAATTCCTGCGGGAACTCCTTCGACCACAACTCCCACGGAAGTTCCATGAGACTCTCCAAAAGTACTAACTTTAAAAATTTTTCCCCAGCTAGAAGGCATATTACCAAAAAATAAGGGAAAGCCTAAGAATAAAGCGGTTTCTAAAAATCCTTTGGTTTTAAGCAGCAGAACGAGGAACCGTTCCTCTAAAACTTTGATCTACCTTCTCGTATAAACTCGGCTCTAATTCGGGATCAATAATGTAAATGACTCTTCTCGGATCCATACTGTTATTTAAATCGAATACCGCTTTTCTTTTATCCTGACGGAAAGAATGAGGATCATAACCCTGAATTTTAATCTTACCTTTATTGATGATCACAGGACGAATCGTTCCGATTCTTTCCAAAAGTGGTCTAGTCTGATGTCTAAAAATTTCTTTAATCACACAAGTTTCAAAATGAATCTTTCTTTGAGAATCCGTAGAAACGACTATAACGTAGTCACCTGGATTCAAAACGCTACGGTTTTCACAAAGGCTGAGCGCCATAAAATCGAAAAAATCTCGAACAATCTTTTCGTTATAAGAAAAGAAACTATTGTTTAAAATCAACTTCATTGAGGTAAGAGCGTCATAAGAGTTACGCCATTCTTGATCCGAACTTAGAGAAGCAAACTCTCCAGAAATCGAAATGATTCCCGGGTCTTCGTCCGTATAAGTATTGTTAAGTGCATAATGGATTTGTTTTTGAATGTCTTCGATCAAAATTTTTTTTGTTTTATCATCCTTATATTTTTGAAGATATTCGGTCAACCTTCGAATAATTATATTTGTAGTAGGATAATTATTGTTTAAACCTTCTCCTCGGAAGGTTCTATGACTATTCAGAACTGCGGATTTAACTTCCGAATTAACTCCGCTTAAATTTCCTATCATAAGATAACTGATGATAGGATGATTTTTAATGTAATCAAATTCTTCAGGACGAAGATCTGTATGGTTCGGAAGTTTCATTCTGGATTTTCCTATATCCACCATAAAGGAAGCGAGCATAATATTGAGTTGTTTTGTCTTTTGAATTTCGTTATCGGTTTTACTCAGAGCTTTCAATCCTCTTAATTTCATCGCCATAGCGATTACCGTACGTTTGGTCATCATCTCGGAATCGGCTTTGATTCCCGCCTGTCTCATCACTTCAATCACGTTCACAAGTCCGAGCTCCATATCTGTACTTCCCTTAAAATCCGCGAGAATATCATCGATACCTTTTTGAACCAAACGAATATGGTTGTTGGTTAACGGAAAATGTTTGAGTTCCTCTAAAAGTTCAGAAGCTTCTTTGGCAAGAGCCACTGTAAGATTTGGATTTACAAGTTTGGTAAACGAAACTTCCCTTCCGTGAACCATATCTGGATTATCTTTTGGTTTAATAACTTTATCTTTTTCTGAAATAAGAAAATAAATTCCTTGGCTTTCAAATTTTTGAAGTCTAGTGACATCCTCTTCGGATGCATCCGATTTTTTATGAATTAAAATCTGTCCGTTTTTATTATAAAAATCGACCGGTATTTCACTTTGACTAATAAAACTCTTGATAACATCAGAATTAAATTCGAACTTTTCTAGAAGTTCTCTATTAACCGACTGCGAGTGATGGCTTGCATTAGAATTCATTTTATCAAATTCCGTTAATTATAGTTGGGGAAAGAGTTGTATTGTAAAAAAAATTTCGACAACCCTTTCCTAAAGAACGATACACAATCCGACTGGAAAAAAATTATTTATGAAACGTACATTCTAACCAAAAGTCACAGAAATTCAAAAAATTATTTCCAAAAATCATAGAAGATTTTTATAAAAAGAGCTGCGATGAATTAGGACGTTTTTCCAGGAAAGTCCATTTTGAAGTCAGTTTTTTCTGTTTAGCGGAGTTATTTGAAAACGTTCATCATAACTTTAGAATTGTTAATCTCAGTGTTTGGAATTTTGTTCTAAACGGGAGTTCGTTTTACTTAGAACTATATAATAAACCACAAATTTTTATCTCAAACTCATTTGAATGCAAAATATTGGAACTTTGTTATAATTATTACTGATCTGTATAAAATTGAGTATCGTTAATTCTATCACAAAACGCTGATTCCATGTAAAATATTAGGTACTTATTACATAGTTATGAGTAGTAGAATGAATTCAAAAAATAGAGCCTTTGAAAAATTAACTCTCGATCATGTTTCTGTTTCACGAAATCGTTGATTGAAGAAGTTTTGTTAATCGACGCTATGGAATTTCTTAATAACTCTAATATATTTGCTGAAATAGTTGGGATTTAAAAAAGCAAAAACTTATCGGTTATTTTAAGCTATTCTAATGCATTACAAAAATCAATTTATTCACAACAATCAAAACCTGATTGCAAAAACTTTGAATGTATTTTTAAATAATATTTTATTTATCAAGATAAAAAGAATCGTTTTTTATCCATTTACAAAAATTGGCTTAAAGAGTGATATAAAAAACGTTGTTTTTATGAACTGGATGGTTCCTATAAAAAAAGTAGAACATCTAATTTCAAAACATGCAAAAGTTAGAATATATGATGACCAAGTATTATCCACTATTCTTACATACGAACATGGAAATTTTAGACCTACCATATTTAATAAAATCAAATCTATTTTCGGTTCCCCTTTACAGAGTAATTGGAGATTATATATCAAGAATCATGAACTTTTCAAAACGAGCGAATCTGCTGTATATTTTATAAAAAATATAATGAACAGTTTTACTTATGCGATAGATAGGTAGTAGAGTTTTTAGTAATATCCTTCAAACTCATCTCCCTGAAAAATTTGAACATTATCGTGATACAAACAAAATCATAACCAAAATACTTTCCGGCAAAAGTAGCGCACCTGATTTGAAAATAATTTTGGAGTTCGCATCGAAATGGCAATTACCTTCGAACATGCAACCATTCTTTTTAGATTCTAAAAATTTAATCGATATAATTTGTAATCAGGAATTTGCCATTTCTAATCAACCAGACAAAAACAAATATGCTGTAGCCCAAATCAATTTACAATTCAATCATATTGATATCCAACCTTTAGAAGTTAAAATCTTTGAAAGTAAATGGCTAAAAGAGATAATTTCTGATTCTCTTTGTTTTGCTTTTATTATTAAAAATCTTACATTTTTAACTTTAGGAGAAAAAATAATTACAATCCAAACGGATGAACCATAATTGATTTTTAAGCGCTCTCTTTAGGAATTTCGCCGGTTTGTTTAGTCAATTCCTCATAAAGACGAGCGTCCATATTAGAATCCAAAACGTAGACAATCCTTCTAGGATCTTGGTTTTTTTCGAGATTATAAACCGCTTTTCTGCGATCCAACTTTAAAGAAGCAATATCAAATCCTGAAATCCTAAGTTTTCCCATATTACTGAAGTTAGGTTTAATGGTTCCTATCCTTTCTAACATAGGACGAATTTGGGTTTTGTACATTTCTCGAATAATACAAACTTCAAAAAAAACTTTTTGATTAGAATCTTGTGTGACCACGATCACAAAATCCCCTTCCCGAATAAAAGGCTGATTATTACACAAAGAAAGACCAATATGATCGTAAAAATCTCTCAGAGTCTTTTCATTATATGCAAAAAAACTGTTATTCAAAATTAGTTTCATTGCAACCAAAGGATCAAAAGCTTCTCTCCATGCCTGTCTCGTGGTCAAGGACGCAAACTCTCCCGCAATGGAAATAACCCCAATATCTTCCATAGGAAGATTATTAGTAAGAATATTTCGAATTTGTTTTTGAATATCCGCGACCAAGATGGTTCTTTTAGGATCGTCCTTATACTTCTCCTTATAAACGTTGAGTTTATGAATAAGAACTTTCGGTTGAGGATAATTGTTATTCATTCCTTCCCCTTTATGAGGACGGTGATGATTAAGAACCAAAGTTTTGATGTTATCGTCCAAATCCGGAAGATTTGCTATCATAAGATAACTGATAATCGGATGGTTTTTGATATATTCAAACTCCTCCGCTTTTAGATCTCTCTCCATCGGAATCTTCATCTGAGTATAACCCACATCCGCAAGATAAGAAGACATCATTAGATTCATTTGATCTAATTTTTTCTGTTCCATGTCCACCTTGGTAAAAGCTTTTCCGGCTCTTACTTTCATAGCCATTGAAATCACAGTGCGTTTTGTAAGTATTTCGGAATCCATAGGAACTCCCGCGCTACTCATAACTTCTATGATGTTGACCAATCCGGTTTCCATGTCCGGAGTTGATTTAAAATCTTCTAATATTCCGTCTATGGATTTATTCAGGTGTCTTAACTGATTTCCGTGAAGAGGAAACTTTTTTAATTCGGATAAAAAGTTGGAAGCGTTTTTAGCAAGATCTACGGTCAACTCAGCGTTAACCAGTTTGGCAAAACTGACGTCTCGACCGTTTACGTTATTTGGTCCATCACCTTGTTTTCCTCCGGAAATCTTTTCAAATTCGGATTTTAAAAAGTAAATCCCTTGGCTTTCGAACCTTAATAATTTTGTAATGTCGTCTCCGTCTGCATTTTCCTTTTTATGAATTAGAATCTGTCCGTTTCTATTATAAAAATCGACGGGAATTACGCTGTTAATTTTAAAATGCTGGATGATTTCTTCTGTAAAATCGAATTTTTGTAAGTCTTTCTGCGCGTCCATAAGAATAATCTTAAATAGTGAATTTTACTTTTTGAATATAGCTACGCTAACTAACGTAGATTAAAATAATCGCTTAAGAATTTCATTTTTAATCCATGAAAAGGCGGGAATAAAACGTTTGCACCGAATATTTTGAATAAGAGACGAAAAAAAAATATTTTACCAATCACTACTTCCATGAAGAATTCAAACTAATTTCAAGTATATTCCGGCTGACGCGATCTTCCAAGGAAGTACCAGCAAAACCCACTCCTTTTGTATCGGATAGAATAAACGTATCCTGAGCATGGTTTCCGGTTCGATCTGTACGAATTTTCGCTGAATGAATGTTAATACCATTTTCTTTTAAAACCCCGGTAATAAAATAGAGAAGTCCCTTTCTATCTGGAGCTTCGAGTGAAAATTTCGTTCTAGTTCCAAATTCAACATCTTCAAATTCTAATCTAGAATCCGCACTTAAATGAAACGTATTTCTAAGATCGATTTCGCTTGAGTGATGAATAATTTCTTCTAAAACAAAGTCATCTGTAAATACGGAAGACATCAAAACTCCCAATTTGGAAGCCTTAATCTTAGAATCGGTTTCCTCCGACTTTAACGTAAAAATATCGTAACTATAAAATTGACCGCCTTCTTCTATTGTTTCAATGTCTCCCGAAACAATTTCCCAACCCATAAAAAACATCGCTTTCACCATTTTATGAAGAGTACCTGGAGCGGTTTCGGACGTTTTTAACGTGACCGTATAAAACCCACCGTTTTCCTTATAGTGAAATTGAATCATTCTATAGACCCGGTTACAAAGATAATTGCCCGTTTCAAAAAAAACGACTCTTTTCCGACCGTATTCTGTCTCTTATCGGGTGAAAAATTCTTGCCTCAAGATTTTGGGTGAAAACAGTCAAAGTAGAGTGGAAATAGAAGATATTCGCCGAAAATAAAAGGACTTATTTCCCATGAAAAGACCTCTCGAATACAATCCAGAATTGATCCAAAAATCGGAACCTTTACCCGAAAAGGGTTCTTCTAAAAAATGGAAGGTCCCAAATCCAAAAAAAGAAAAAGCGGGTTCGGAAACGGAAGGTGCTCCTAGTCTATTGATTTTCGGTTTATTCCGATTCGCTAAAAAGTATAAAGGAAGAATTTTCTTAATCATAGGACTTCTTTGTTTTGAAATTGGATTTTATGCGAGCATTCCATTTAGTTTTAAGTATTTAATCGATGAAGCACTGATCAATCGAAACCAAAACGCTCTCTATTGGATCGGTACTTATCTTGCCATCGGAACGATCGCTTTTGCAATTCTCGGAACCTTAAGAGATTATCTTTATAATTGGGCATCCGCAAGAATCATCCAAGACTTAAGACTACAAATGTATGAACATTTGGATCAACTGAGTTTAGATTTCTTTTCCAACAATAAGTTAGGAGATATACTTTCCAGATTTTTCAACGACCTTGCGGCATTAGAACATGCACTTTTAGCGTTCATTCCTTGGGGCTTAGGTCCGTTATTAGAAGCGATTTTCGGAACCATTCTACTTTTTTTATTAGATTGGAAATTGGCTTTAATTGCACTTTTGATTTGGCCGATTAGCTTTTTAGGTCCAGGTTTTTTATCTAGAAAATCAACTGAAATCAGTTATACAAGAAAATTAGAAGAAGCTCAAGTATTAAGCCTTGTTGAAGAATCCATTTCCGCCCAGAATTTAATCCGTGCCTACGATCTAAGCGACTATTTCTTTGCCAGATTCAAAAACAATTGCGAAAAATTATTTCAAGTTTCTCTCAGATTGGGATTAACAAATTCATATTTGGAACGTTCCGCTGGTTCCGGGATTTTACTTCTTCAAGGAGTTTTATTACTTGTAGGAACTATATTCGCATATCATAATACTCTTAGTATTGGAACGTTAGCCGCCTTTTTACCTCCGTTTTTGAACTTAAGTTATTCCTTATTATACCTTTCCCAATATTTACCAGCTCTGAACCACGCGAGCGGCTCTGCAAAACGAATTTTAGAACTATTACGAACCCCCGTTTTCGAATCGAATCCAGAAGAATCTTCAATCCCAGAACTCAAAGAAGCGATTCATTTCGAAAACGTTCACTTTCGATATAAGGGAAGGTCTAAAAATTTAAGCGACATCACTTTGACAATTCCCAAAGGGAGTTATACTGCAATCGTAGGTGGCTCGGGAGTCGGCAAAAGTACTTTCATCAAACTTCTATTAGGAATGGTTCAACCAAACGAAGGAAGAATTCTTTTCGACGGTATGGACATTAATTCTTTATCTAGAAGTTCCGTTCGATCTTTAGTAGGAGTTGTATTTCAAGAAACATTCCTTTTTAATACTACGATTTTTGAAAACATTCGGATCGGTAAACCAAGTGCAACTTTAGAAGAAGTGATCGAAGCCGCTAAAAGAGCCGAAATCCACGAAACAATCCTTTCTTTGCCCATGGGTTACGAAACGAACGCCGGAGACAGAGGGACTAAACTTTCCGGCGGAGAGAGACAAAGAATCGCAATCGCAAGAGCTTTTTTAAGAAATCCTCAGATCCTACTTTTGGATGAAGCGACTTCTTCTTTGGATCCAGTAACGGAAGCGAGAATTATGAAAACGCTTTCTTTGTTAAGAGAAGGAAGGACCGTAATCTCCGTTACTCACAGGCTTTCAACAATTCGAGAGGCTGACCAAGTTTTTCAAATGCGGAACGGTAAACTAGAAAGATTTTCGGTTCCTGAACCTGAACAACAAGCAATGGTCTTGTAAAGAATCCGTTTTCTTACTTGCATTTTTTTTCCGGGCTAATTTACATTCCTTCCAATGCTTTTAGTTCCCACTTACATCGCAGATTCTCCGATCGGCGGTTTTGGCCTCTTTGCAGGTCGAGATATTCAAAAAGGAGAATTGATTTGGAAATATCATCCTAAAACTGTCTGGGTTTTAACTGACTCCGAATTAAATTCACTCCCGAATTCCGTTCAAGAAATGTTTCGCACATATTCTTATCTAACAGAAGGGAAATGGTTTTACTGTTCTGATAATTCCAAATTTATGAACCACAGTGACGATCCAAATACGAAAGAGGATTTTACGAGCGATCAAACCAATCCGACAGGACAGGATAGCGCGACTAGACTAATTCTAAAAGGAGAAGAGCTTACTTGTAATTATAAGCTCTTTGACGATAATTGGAAAATCAAACTCGGTTTAATCTCTTGAAGTTTTAATCTGTTCCTTAAGTTGAGCCGCTGCTAGGGCATAACCTCCGTCGGCGGAGTCCACAAAATGAACTTCTCTTATAGAACCCTCGTGTAAAGCACAGGTCATTAAAGCTCTATCAGAGACATGATAACCATAAAATAGTTTTCCTTGTCGATAGAGATCATCCAAAAATTTGAGAAAAGATTCTCTAGAACTCGAATCACAGGCAATCACCATTTTTAAGGTTCCGTCATATTTTCTAAAGTCAGAAGCGATCACTTGAGACTTTCTTAATTCTCTAAGTTCTTTCCCGTTTACTTTTGGACCAAATCTCCATTGTGTTTTGATAGCAAGATTGACTGCGAGTCCTTCGATTTTGATTTTAATCCTTCTTAAAAAATGAAAAATTCCGGTTCTACTTCCGGAATGAACCGTGGCTTCTTTACTCGGGTATTTTCCGGACAAATCCACTTTAATTTTTTCTTCCTTGAGAGGATGAATTTCCACATCACTTCCTAAAAGTAAACTTACTTGGTCTAAAACTATTTTTAACAATTCTTGATCGGAAGCAACGCTTGAAGAATTCATCTTAACGATAAACGAAACCGTTTCTCCTCGATGACTCGGAATATCCTGCCAACGACAAGTAAACCCGGTAAAGTCGGGTTTGATTTTAATTTTATGTGTTAAAGGGATGATATAAGGATTAGAGAAATCGTCGTTTTTAATAAAACTTTCCGCTACGTCCAAAGCGTTACCTGTTAAAATCGCTTGATTGTAAAAATCAGAAATTTTTAATTTACAAAGTTTTAATTCTTTTCCGGTTCTTTTCAACTCCCCTACGTTTACAATCCCTGCTCTGAGTTTTAATCCGAAGTTACTTTTTACTAATTCTCGGATCGAAAATAAAATGTCTTTTACGCCTGGAAGAACACTATCCGGAAGCAACAAAGTCATTCCATCTCCACCGAATAAAAATGGATAGTCCATATCTCCCATAAGATTAGAAACCGCCATTGCAGTGATACAACCCGCAATGTTTACGTCTTTATAATGTCCACTTCGAATAGCATCCGTAGAATTTACTACGTCCGTAATGATTAAATTCCAATCGTCCGGAACGGTAAAATAATTGGAAGGTTCTATAATATCCGTAAAGGAAGAAAGCGAAGGTAGATATTTATAAAAATTCTGAGTGTTTAATGCGGCTTTTTGATCAACGGTTTGAATCATTCTTTTTCACCTAATTATAATTGTATTTTATTAGAAAACTTTAAACTTCTTCATATTCATAAGTTCCTTTCCATCAGAAAAGATTTTGGAATTTATATTAAAACAATTATCACAAATTTATGATTTTGGAATCGGTTTTAAACTAATTTCAAATTCCATCCTAATTCGAAAGTTTCAAAATGTATCAATGTACTACATTTAGAAATTTTTAAAATTTTTACACTTATTTTTTAAATTAAATTTAAGTATCGAAAACAATGTCGTTTAAGCTCCTTATATTCAATTTCATTTATTAGATTTGTTGAAAAATTCCATAGTGCGATTAACAAAATTACTTTAATCGACCGTTTTAATAAAACAGATGGAGAATTAATTTTTGAATAACCTATTTGTATAAAATGAACTTTTATAATACCGATCTTACTATTAAATTGGAATTAAATAGTAGTTCACACAATCTTCTCCTTCTCCCTAACGAAACCATAAATTAAGTCACATTATGTGATTTATGGCTTTTTAAGCGTCTTCTTTCTACTCATTCCTGCTATGGATTTGGATAAAACGTTTTGTCAATTGTGAAAGTAGTAAACGAAAATAACTACAAGTCCCGAAATTAACCCAAACTCTAAACGACCTAAATATCAATAATCGATTTTAAGATCTTTGATTTTTTTATCCAAAGTATTTCGATTAATTCCTAAAAATTTAGCGACTCTCGTCTTTGTATATTTGAACTTTTTCATCGCGTATTTAATCAAACGAGCTTCTACTTCTCCAACTACAACTTCGATAGCTCTTCCATCGAGTGCATCCAAGTTTGAAGAGGAAAATCTAGAATTGGCAATTTCCACAGAAGATTCGGAATCTCCAGTTTCCGGATCAAAATCCTCATCTCCATAAAGAAGACGTCCGTTGATCTCGGAGAAATCTTGAATATCCAACATTTCCAATTGAGAAAGTACAACCGCACGTTCTATTACATTTTCAAGTTCCCGAACATTTCCGGGCCAACTGTAATTCATCAAAAGTTTATGCGCTTCTCTTGTGACTCCCGTGATTTTTTTACCGTTTTCTTCGGTATACTTTGCAATGAAGTGATTGATCAGAAGAGGAATGTCATCCGATCTTTCACGAAGAGGAGGAGTCACCATATTTACAACGTTCAATCTGTAAAAAAGGTCCGGTCTGAATTTTTTTTCAGAAATTAATTTTTCCAAATCCGCGTTAGTCGCTGCTATCACTCTTACGTCTATCTTTTTAGGTTTAACGGAACCGACGGCTTCGATTTCTTTCTCTTGCAGAACTCTCAAAAGTTTAGATTGTAAATTGAGATCCATTTCTCCGATTTCGTCCAAGAAAATCGTTCCCGTATCAGCCATCTCGAACTTACCTTTTTTATCAGAAACTGCTCCCGTAAAAGAACCTTTTTTATGACCAAAAAGTTCGCTCTCAAGTAAGTTTTCAGGAATTGCGGCACAATTGATTTTGATAAACGGTTTATCGGCGCGGGAAGAATTATAATGAATTGCAGAAGCGATCATTTCTTTACCGGTACCGGATTCTCCAGTAATCAAAACGGAAGCTCTAGAATCGGAAACAAGATGAATCATTTCAAAAAGTTTTTCCATTGGTTTGGATTTACCGATCAAAGAACCGAATTTATATTTATTCTTTAATTCCCTTTTGAGAAGAACGTTCTCTCTAGAAATTTCTCTTTTTTCCTCGTCGATGAGTTTTTGAATCCGAATCGCTTGGTAAATCACGGACGCAACTACTTGCAAAAAATCTAAATAAGTTTTTAAATCGATGTATTTTTTATGAACAAAATAAACGCTTACAACTCCTAAAACGTCCGTATCGGATTTGATCGGAGCGGCAAGAAAACTAACGTTCTCCGGATTGTTTTTAAAATGAGCTGCATTCCCCACACGATTTAAAAAATTTTCGTCGTTTGCAATGGATTCGATGATGATGGGTTCTCCCGTTTCAAAAACTTTTCCGGTAACACCTTCTCCGGGAAAATAAACTCCCTTTTCCATTTCTTCGGCGGTTAAACCGGAAGCTGCTTCCAATTTCAAAATTGCTTTTTCCGGTTCGAAAAGTACAATACTCCCGCGTTCTAAGTTCAGGGATTTTTCCAAACGATCCATAATGTCTTCAAAAATTTCTTGAAGTACTAAAGTAGAAGTAACGGTTCTGGAAATATCAATCAGTACTTGTTGAATTTTATTTTTTTGTTCAAGTTGTCTAAAAATTTGTAAGTTCTTAAAAATCTGAGCGGCTTGATTGGCAAGAGTAGAAATAATTTCTAAATGTTCTTCGTTAAAAGCTCCTTTACGACTGGAATCCAAAGAGATTACGCCGATCACTACGTCTTCAACGATCATCGGAACTGCGAGTTCCGACATAATATCATCCTTTATGGAAATGTAATGTGGATTTGCGGTAACGTCGCTGACGATCATACCTTCGCCCGACGCGGCTACAATTCCGGTAATTCCTTCTCCAACTTTCAGTTTTACCTTAGTTCGAACGGAAGGATTCATTCCGCGGAAAGTCACAATGTCTAAAACGTTTTCTTTCTCATTGACCAACATCAGAGAGCCGGAGCCGACCTCGCAAATCTGAATGCAACGTTCTAAAATTAAATCCAGAAGTTTATCCGGATCTAAGGTAGAATTCATTGCTGTAGCAACTTCTTGTATAGATCTTAAGGGACTAGGCTTCACATATCCTGACATGCTTAAAATTTTTGCGATTTGACAATTTTGAAGTCAATTCAAATTTTATTTTTCGCCTATTTATAGAGCGATTTTTTTGAATAATGCTGATAAATATCTATAATTTATTCGTTTTTATCTAAGTTGAATTCGACTTTTAGAAAATCTAAGTTTTACTAAATTTATAGACTTATGTAACATTTAAATCTTACATTCGCTCGTAGATACAAACTCCATAAATCAATAAGAGAATATTTTTTAAAGAAAAACCATTCCTTAAAACATAGAATGTAGGATCTACTACTTTTAGAAAGTTTTCTAATGTACTTACAATGAACTTACGTTAAACTAGGCATTCGATCCGATTTGCCGAAATCGAGTTTCTACAAAATTTACTTTAAACGGAATCAATCCGGAAATCAATAGAATAGAAACGATATGACTCTTGGGCAATCCGAAAAAACCCGTTAAGTCAGCACGATGAGAGATAAAATCTCCGAATCCACACAAAAGATTTTTCATGCGGTCTGGGAAAGAATCACTCCTTTTCACGAGATGATCTTATCTCGTCCCGCGGTCCTTTCCTACTCCGGCGGAAAAGATTCATCTATCTTGTTACATTTTTATTTCTGGTTGTGGATAGAAAAAAAAATACCTGCACCTTGTATTTATCATCTAGACCATTCGATCCGGTTCAATTTGGAACAGGAAAAAAAAATCTTCGAATATGCAGATAGTACGTTTCCGTTTTCTAAAATATTCAAAAAAAAGAATATTCCTGTTTTATCAAGAAGATTAGGCAAAACACTTGAAGAAACAGCAAGGGCGTTTCGATATAAGGATCTAAAAAAAATCTCGGATCAATACGAAGGTTATATAGTCACGGGTCATCACTCGAGTGATTATCTGGAGACGATCCTTCTTAACTTGATTCGAGGAGGTGGCTGGAATTCGTTACGAACCTTAGGATGGTATGAAAAAAACCGCTTTAGACCGCTATTTGCATTCGCCAAAGAAGAAATAGAAATAATCTTACAATTCGAACTTTGGAAAATTTTTGAAGACGAATCCAACAATAGCGATGAATATCTTAGAAATCGAATTCGAAACTATATTATACCTTTATTATTAAGAGAAGGAGCCGATCCAGATCGAATTTATAAAAACTTTCATCGGATAGAAAAACCGGTTTCTAAAATTTTTTCCAAAAAGAGTTTACATCATAAAATTCCTTCTTTTTTAAAAATAGATATTTGGGTTTTGAACGACCTTTCTCAAAGAGAAAGAAAATTCTTTATAGATCGTTATCTACGTTCCTTAAATTTATATCCTATAACACGAAATTTTTTCAGAGACCTTACGGATCTTTTACAAAAGGGAAATTCGTTCAGCCTTGAAAACAAAGAAACATGGTTTTGGAAGTCGACTTCTTCCGACCTTTATCTGATTCCTAAAAACTCTCCTTGTTTAAGAGAATTTAGATTTGAACCGAAAGAGATGGTTCTCAAATGGAACGGAAATCAAAAAAAAATCCCTCCGGATTTAATTCCGGATTTATGCCCTCCAGGAGCCAAAATTCGTAAAAACGGGATGAGTATAGAAATTTCCGAAATCTTACGACAAAAAGAGATTCCTGTTCCGGTTAGAAAAATGCTACCCATACTTCGCGGGGAAAGGAAAGTTGATGTGATCTGTCTGAGCCTTTGGGACCCTAAAATAGGCGACATCGTAGCAGACAGAATTTTACCTGACTTTCAGGAGCCCGGAGTATGAACGAGGATCCTCAAAAAAAGGATGAACCATTCTTTAAAGACGTTGAGTTCAAAGCGTCTTACGGAAAAGCAAATCAAATTCCTTCTCAAGGGATGCCTCAGATAGCATTTGCAGGCCGCTCTAACGCCGGTAAGTCCTCCTTACTCAATGCAATTTTAGAAAGAAAATCTCTCGCAAAAGTATCTTCCACACCCGGAAAAACAAAACTACTCAATTTCTTTTTCGTAAATCATTCTATTTATCTCGTGGATTTACCTGGTTTCGGCTATTCTGCAAATTCTCATAAAGATCACGAAGCGATGATGGGTCTTTTGATGGATTACTTGAATCTAGCAAAAGATCTCAAATGTTTATTTTTAGTCTGCGATTCTCAGAGGGAATTACCGGAAGAAGAACTAGAGTTGATCGGAACCTGTTTTGAAAGAAATATAAAACCGGTTTTAGTAAGAACAAAAATCGACAAACTAAATCAAAGTGATCTTTCTAAACTTAGAAAAAAAATGAAAAACATACACGAATTGTATCCTATGCTTGAAACCGTACTTGTTTCTAATAAATCCGGCAAAGGTTTACTCGAACTTAGAAAGATCGTATATTCATTAATTGAAACCACCGAAAATCGTCTAGAAAGAATCGAAGAAATTTCTTAATTTAACGTGAGTTCGTCGTAAGAAGATGAGAAAGAATTTTCTAAAAGTATGAGTTCGTAAAATCGTGATTTGTGGTAGTTCCCATATTTTAGGAATCGAGATCACAATTTTTTTAGAACCATGGATTCTTTAGGCCAAACTTACGTTAAAATAAAGTGCTCAATAGAGTTGTTGAAAAATGAATTCTCCATCTGTTTCTATTTCATGGAAACGAGCAATTGAAATAGTTTTGTTAAACTGAACTATGGAATTTTTCAACAACTCTAATATTTTGCGTTGAAATAGGGCTTTGTGATAAAAATTTACGGTACTCAATTTGATAGGGATCAGTAATTAA
Source organism: Leptospira kirschneri serovar Cynopteri str. 3522 CT (assembly GCF_000243695.2). Classification (NCBI taxonomy): domain Bacteria; kingdom Pseudomonadati; phylum Spirochaetota; class Leptospiria; order Leptospirales; family Leptospiraceae; genus Leptospira; species Leptospira kirschneri. Next base: position 650,977 of record NZ_AHMN02000005.1, read on the forward strand.
ACTTTAGCATCTAAAAAATTACCGAGTTTATCAGAAACATTTGTATTGAATATTTTTAAACTCATTCTAGTTTGTTTATCTATAAGTTCCTTAAAAGTATCCATCGTATCTTTTAAAATCGCTTTTAGTTTCTCTTGACTGAGAACCATTTCAAGTTTTCTCTTTTTCTCTTCTAATTCGGTTTTTCGAATAGAATCGAACCCTTTTTCCTCTTCCGCATTTTTTTTCGTTTCGAAAATTTTAAGTTCGGATTCAATTCTACGAATTTCGGATAGAATTTGTTTTTCCCTATCCTCCGATTTAGTTTTAGAAGTTTCTTCTTTTTTAGGAAAATCTTTTTCTTTCAAAGATTCTTGCTGAGTAATTTCAGTATCTTTGCGTAAAGTCTCTTCTGACTTTTTTGTAGTGATCGCCTCGGTCTCACCCGCAACCGCCACTAGTTTTCCATTTCGAAACTCATAATGGATTTTCATATTTAGAGATCGGATTTCGGCTCTGTCTCTCATTGCTTCCGACTTGAATTCGGCAACGTGTCCAAGTTCGTGAGAGATTACGTGTAAAACCGAAGTGGAAGCTGGGGCACTTTCCAACTGTCCATGCCCTATATAATATAGAGACTCATCCTTTGGAATTCCAAGTTGAACCCTATGTTCCCCGCCGCCGATTTTCATCCTAATATTAGTTTCGGCTTATATAGTTCTAAGTTAAGTGCAGTATATAAAATATTTCTAAAATTAGGAAAAATTCTTTGATAAAAAGAAAAATAGGAAATTATAAATACGGATTTTAGTCGGCAGAAGCGATCTTATTTAAAATTTCAGCGATTGCAGCATCCGATAAATTGTGAAACACAAGTCCGTATTTATACTTCTCTTCAATTAAATCTTTTCGGATCACATCCGCTTCAATTGCGGTAGAAAACATAGGAGACATAAACTTAACACGTTCACCCAAAAGGATTTCTTCTCTCGAACTAATCGAGGCGCCGATCATACTCATGTCTTCGAGATTTCCTAATATCTCATTTTTACCTAGAACCATTTTTACTAAATTATTCTTCCGAAAACGTTTATAAAAACGCTTATCTGCAAAAATATCACCTGTAGTTTTTTTTTGTTGTCCTATTTCAGCTCTCATCGCGCCATCCAGAATAACTCAAATCAGATGAAATAAAAGAAAATTTTCACGAAAGTAAAGAATAATAAATCTTTCGATTCTTTTTTAGAGGAATTTTAAACGCAGATTGATTTAAAAAGAAATTTCTTTAGAGAAAAAACGAATCGTTTTCTCGTCCTAAAATAATTTCCATTTTAGAAGAAACTTTCGATTCCTGATGAAAAATTTTAAAAATATCTTCATCCTTATGATCCGGTTCATGATGAGTCAGCACCAATCGTTTAACTTCTAAAATTTCTCCACAACGTACCGCAACTCTACCCGAAGTGTGTCCCCAACCCACTTTTTTTTCGGCTTCTTCAGAACTATACTGAGCGTCTATAATCAACATATCAGTTTTTCCGAAAGTCCTCTTGAGTTCGAAAAATTCTTCAAGATCAGGTTCTTGAACTTCTACATCGGTACAAAACAAGAAACTCTTATCTCGTTCTTCAAATCGAAATCCGGTACAATTTCCTGGATGTCTGAGAAGAAAAGGAGTTACCTTTACGGAACCGATTTCAATACTTTTATTTTTTTCCAAAAGATGAAACGTCTTTTTAGACATCATGCTCGATAAGGAAACCGGAAAATGTTCCTCATTTTGTTGTCTTTCAAATCTTTCTTGAAGATTGGGAATGGTGGAATAAAAATGAATATCTACTCCAGGAAAGTAGGCTGGTTTAAAAAACATCCAACCTTGTATATGATCCCAGTGAGTATGTGTGATCAAAATGTGAACCGTATCTCCCGGCTTAAAACCCTCTGCTAGTAAATCGTTTCCTAATTGTCTAATCCCAGATCCACAATCTATAATATAACGTTCTCCAGACTGAGCTTGTATAAAAACACAGGTTGTATTTCCACCAATGGTTCGGGATAAAGATGGATCTAAGGAATTCAAAAATTCTTCCTCTGAAAAGGTTTTGTCATTCCGTTTGATCTCGGAATGTGCTGCCTTCAGAATCTTAAGAATTTTTTCTCTGTATTCAGATTCACTCAGTGGTGTGGGGAGTGAACCCCTTACGCCGTATAATTTTATTTTCACTGTATTATATTAGACAAACAAAATGTGTAAAATTCCCTGACGAGAAACCATGGTCCAAGATCTCGAACAAAAACTCTGGTCGATTGCAAGTGGTGTTCCCTTCGCTTCTGATTATTTTTTGCAAGCCAGCCCTACAAGGAAACTGAAAAAAGAAAATTTATTCTCAAAAGTATTCGAGACATATTTTTTAGAGTTAGGCTCCGGTTGGGGAGAAGTGGCAATCTCGATGGCTCTTGAAAGACCTAACACCGGTTTTATATTGATGGAAAAGAAATTTGATCGAATCCGTCACACGATACGCGAAATCGAAAAACATTCCCTCGATAATGTGAAAATTCTTTGCGTTAATTTCAATTGGTTTCTAGAGGAAATATTTGAAGAAAATTTATTTTCCGAAATTCTACTTAACTTTCCCGACCCTTGGCCTAAAAAAAGACATCATAAAAAAAGAACGGTGAATTCTAAATTTTTAGAATCTCTGAAAATTCTACTTCCTAAAAAAGGTAAATTCTATTTTGCAACAGACTACGGTCCCTATGCAAGGAAAGTAATTCGTCTTTTTAGGGACTCGGAGGCTTTCGATCTGAAAAAGGTAGAACTTAAGTCAGAAAGAAATGAAATTCCAGTCTCTCACTTTGAAAGAAAAAAACGGGAAGAAGGAAAAAGAATTTATTATATAGACCGGATTCTCCTTCAAAAATAAGAACTGCCAAATCACATTTAAAAAAGAATAACGTTAGCTACAGTTGACCATAACTTTATAAAACTTCTATAAAGTGGATTTTTAATTTTTGTTATGACCGTAGAACAATATCTTTATACAGGAATTTGATTTTAAGTTCTTTATTTTTAAGTCTGCCCAAAAACTCATGATAATCCTTTAGAAATTTCTAATAAACTGTTCAAATCCTACGGATTAAATCAAATTCTGGAGGCTGCAAGTTTTCCAGAAATTCTTCATCATCAATTTTTCTAATTTTTAGGTTTGAGCTTGTATCAAAACCTAAAAGAATTTTATACAATCATTCTTTAGAAATTTTTAATAAAATGTAGTAGTTCCTAAATTAGGTCGCATTTAGCAATTTGCGAACTTTCGAGTAGTTCTAGTATCGTTAAATTTTCGTAGTAGCTCCCACATTTTTGTAAAACTCAACCTCAGGGCCGTTGGGAATTCAGCGTCTCACTTTTATGGACGCTCGACAGGTTTTGGGACAGCTTTTTATTATAAATTCAAGTTTTGGGATAAAAATTTAGGATACTCTTTTAAAGACCAATAACTTAGAAACAGAACAAAATGTTTTTATTTGAAAATTATAATTTTCTGATAAACAGGAACTTGCCAAGCCTGCGTGCAAACCAGGCATTTCAACTTAAATAAGTTATTACTTGTTAGCATCACATCGCAAATCATGAAATCGATGATAAATCCCACAAAAAATTGTCGGAAACTCTTACAAAATTTATCTTCAGATCCAAAAATTTACGAAGTATAAACTTCATCGATAAACTAAAGAATAAACTTTTCCTTCTTCGTCCTTTAAAGAATAAGACCAGATCGGTTTACCATCGATACTATATCGAATCGCCTTTCCAGATTTAAAAAGAACAATTCCGTCATCTTTTTTACCCGGAAGAATTCCTTCGATGTCCGTAGCTTCTACGTTAAACGAACTTAATTTAAGAGAACCGGATTCGATACGATAGACGGTTTTTCCCGCATGAAACCAAAGATAAGGAGAACGAACCACAAACTGAGAAGCCGAATCGTTCGGAAGATCAATTGAAGTAGATCTTTCGTTATCGAGCGAAACGATCTTTTTTCCGGACAAAAAGAAAATTCCAGTTTCATAAGATCCTAAATATCTTAGATCTCCGCTTCCCTTGTGATAAACTTTTTTGGCACTCAAGTCCTTTAGAGAAGCATCATATACTTGCGCTTGAATTCCATCTTTCTGAACAATTGAAAATAAAATACCGGATTTAATACCGGACCAAAAAGAACCTTCAAAAACTACGGAACCGTTCAATTCAAGTTGATCCGAATAACTGTAAATTTTAGATTTTTTTCCGGAGACAATTTCAACCAAAACATTTTCTCCGGAAAGATTTGCCTTTTTAACTTCGCCGGAAGGAAGTGCCGTTTCTCTTAACGTGATTCCGGTTTTTAGATCCATAACTTCGATTTTCTTTTCGGAAACTCCGATCAAACGTTTATCCGCCAACAAAAACTTATAAGGTGTGGCGGTTTGGATTCTCCAATGGCGAACTGCACGATCTTTGTCTAAAGATTCCACGCTGGTTCCGTAGTTTAATATTACAGAATTATTAATTATTACCGGTACACCGATCAACTTTCCTCGGCTTTGATAAGACTGAAGAATTACCGGATTATCCTCGTCAGCAATTACCAATCTTTCCGCCTGAGCAGCGTGAGGTGATGATGGAAATTTTTCAGCCAGCTCTCTTCCTAAATCCAAAACCTCTTTTTTAATCGCAGGATTCGCCATTTTATTTTTTTGTTCGGAAAGAATCCGAATCAAAGCGAAAAGATTTCCTTCGTTTCTTTCCAAATCGAGCGCCTTACGAATTTCTTTTTCGGCCTGTTCTAAATCTCCTCGTTTGTAGTAGATATATGAAATCTGATAATGAGCGTCTGAAAATTCTGGATTCTTTTGAATAATCTCCTTAAAAATTCCGATGGCTTCATTATAAAGATTATCATTAAAAAGTATAATTCCTATATTGTAAGGAGCAAGTTCGTTTGCTGCATCCTGTTGTGTTGCGGCTTCAAACTCTTCCTTGGCTAACTTTTTATTTCCAGAATGATATAAGGAAATTCCTTTACCAATTCTCGCTGCTACAAAATCTTTATTGAGTAAAAGTGATCTATCAAAAGCATCAATGGAAGCTTCATACTTTTTTCTTTGAAGGTGTATTATTCCCATCTGATAATGGCTGTAATATGAGTCCGGTTTTTTAGTGAGGATTTCTTTAAAACCGGTTTCAGCTTTGTCTATTTCTCCCTTTCTAAGTAAAAACGCGTTAATCGCTTCTCGAGTCTGAAGATTACGCGTTCCAGGAGGAGGATTTTCCAACATAGAAATTCCTTTTTCCTCACTTCCTAAAGCCAAATGACATTCAGCAATTTTAATATATAGAGTAAGCTTTCCGGTTTTTTGAAAAGCTTCCTGATAAAGTGGTATTGCTTTTTCGTATTGACGTGTATCGAAAAGTTTGTTCGCTTTCTGAATGGTCGGAATTACAGTCGCAAATTTTTGATTCTCTTGAATCGTTTTTCTAGTTTCCGCAATTTCAGGAATATCTTTAGATAATTTTTCTGCTTTGGAAATCCAATTTAAAGCGGAATCGTGATTGTTTTTTTCATTTTCTTCGAGAGAAATTTTATAATACAACATCGCCAAACGAAAGTTAATTGCCTCGTTATTTGGAAATTTTTTCTGAAGATTTTTATAAACGTTTTCAGCCTTTTCGTATTCTTTTTTATCTTCATAAGTTCTTCCTAAAACGATTGCGGCAGAAGGATCGTTTCCGGTTAAATTTTCTAATTCTTTTGTATATTGATTAGCAAGTGTTTGATTTTTTTGAGAGGAATAAAGTCGGATCAATCCTTGAAGCGCCGGGATATTTTGTTTATCGATGGATAACGCCTTTTTAAAATTTTCTTCAGACGTTTTTAATTCTCCGGAAATGAAATACAATCTTCCAAAAGCGTTATAGACGGAAGGTTCTTGCTCAGAAGCCTTTTTAGCCTTTTCATAAAAAGTCTTTGCTACTTTTGTATCTCCTTTTCTGAGGTGTCTATCTCCTTCATAAATTTGTTCCGAAACATCGATAAACGAAATAATTTGTTTCTTTTCGGATTCAGACTTTAAGGACTCGGCTTCTTTTCTCGCGGTTTTATAACGATTTTCTGAAATCAGTAAAAACACTAAATTTGTCACTGGTTCTACAAACGTCGGGTCCAATTCTTTCGCTCTTGTAAAATACACAAGAGCCTTTGCTGGTTCGCCTAACGCTTTCATATTTAAACCCATTTGGTTTTGATAAATCGCATTATTTGGAAACTGAGAAATTGCCTTTTCTAGAACCGATACGGATTTTCTGTAGTTTCCGGTTTTATAATATACTGCTGCAATTCCAGAAATTGCTTCTTGATAGTCGGACTTAAGTGCGAGAGAATTTTCGAACGCTTTTAAGGCGGCTTCGTATTCTCCCGATAAGATCCGAGCGTTACCTAAAAAGATATAAGGTGTTGGGTTTTTGGGATCGTTTTGAATTGCGGTTTGAAAATGAGAAGCTGCTTCCTTATAATTCTTTTTTCTCATCGCCTGATTTCCATTTTCCAAAGCGGAAGCAACTCTAGTTACGGAAGCGGATTTTTTTGCAGATAATAATTCTGGATCATTTTTTCTTGCTTCTTCGAAATAAACCTCAGCTTCTTCATACTTTTTCAACTGCACCGCGGCGTCTCCGAGTTGCATGTTCAACTGAGCTGGAAACGCAAATTCCTTTGCGGGAATTCTTTTGAGAGTTTCATACGATTGTTCGAACTTTCCGAGATTTTTTAAGATCACCGCTTTTTTAAAAGAATAATTGTATTTGTCTTTAACCGGCAAAGATTCTAATTTACTGTAAACTTCAATCGCGTCCTCATTTTTACCCTCAGCCGTGTAGATGATGCCTAACGTAAGTAAAATCTGTTCGTTTTCAGAATCAATATCGGTTCCTTTTTTGAGAGAAACCAAAGCCTCTTGATTTTTACCGAGTTTATATTCAGAAACTCCGGCAAGATAATAACCGGGAGCGGTTGGGTACGTATTGATCGCAATATTAGCTTTTTCTAATGACTTTTCAAAATTCCCTTTTTGAAAGTAAGAATTCCCTTCATTCAAAATTCTTGATACTCTTTTGAGCTTTTCCCTGGTCGCAGAATCTTTTTCCAAAATCGAATCTTGAGTTTGGGATTTTCTAAAATCTTTACTTAAACAATGAATCGTAAATTGTCCGCAAATTAAAACGAATACACTAATCAATATGATCTTGTTTCTCATGGAATTCAAACCTTTCATTTATATCCCTTATATTCGATCTTGAGATTTCTTAACGGAGAACGTTTTGAAAAATTTTCCCCTCTCGTAAGAATGGAAATTCGCCAAACACCAGAAACGTCGAACTTATCTTCTAAAACTTTAGAATATCCTAAATACAATCGAATCGTTCCTTCTTTTACATCTGTTATGATCCGAAAAGGACGTCCGTCTTCTTTATCTTCTTTTCTGAATTTATAAGTTCCGACATTGTTTCCATTGGAAGGAAAAGAATATACACTGAGTCTTTCTTTTTCATATTCTAAACTAATTGTCTTTTTTGAAGTATGAAAAGAAATCGCAATAATCCCGGAATCCGATTCGGCAGTAATCGGAATGATTCCTTCCAGTTCCATATTTTCCGGTACGAATGGAGCAGAAAAAACTCCGTACCATCCCGGTGGTAGAGAAGAAACATTCTGAAAATCTAATGTTTTTCCAGAAAAGGCCTGAAATCCTTTTTCACCGGAAAGTTTCCAGAACTCCGGCTCTGAAATCAAATTATCCGTTTTATAAGGTAAAGCGATCTCCGTAATTTTATCTGCGTCTACGATCAATTGTCCTTCGTAATAGACAAGAGGTCCGTTTTCAGTTTCTCGAACCAATTCTAACTGCATCGCTCCCGGCGTAAGGTTACTTCTATAAAAAGGAGTTTCTCCCACTTTTAAACCGTCTAACGCGACTTGAAGAGCTTCCGGAAAACTTAATATTCTTACGCCACCTAAAGTTCGATCTTCTTTCCATTCTTGATAAATGGAAATTGTTTGGCCTGAACGAATTTGTAAATATTTGTTAATATCTTTTTGTCCCGGACGAGTGATCTGAATTTGTTGTAAACCTTCTGGCAATGGATAATTTCTAAAAGAAGCGATTCCTATCTTTTCTCCTTGAAATAAAACTTCCGTGTCCGCAGAAGAAGCGCTAAATGAAAGATAACCTTGAATTGATTTTTTTAAAATCGAATCGATTTCTCCGGAACTCAAAGATTTTTCCCAAATCGGAACCAAAGAAGATTTTGCATCCAGCGCTAAAACTCCAGAACCATGTTTTAAATAATAAGCTTGGTTAGCCTGTAGTTCGTCTTCGGTTTTAGGAGATTGAAACGATCCGTCCACGTTTCCATAAATGATTTCTTTCACAGGGTCAGTGATTTTTTGATTTACGATCCATTTTCCGGAAACTTCACGAATATCTGTTTTGATCACAGCGTCTACGTTCAACCTTTTGAGTTCTTGAGAAAGTTGAGAAGGATTCTTCCAAAACACCTCTTGAACACGAACTTGTTTTCCTTTTACTTTTGCCCAAATCAAACGTACTTCATCGCTCAAAAAAGCGGCTAACTTAGAATCCATTCCTTCCGAAGTTTGAATCGGAGCTAGAACGAATACTGGAATCGTATTTCCGGTTTTTCGAATTTTATAATCCGAATTAGAACTTCCTCCTAAAATCGCCTCTTCTTCTTTGAGAGATTTAAACGTAGGCTCTTGTAAAACGGAATTGAAGTTTTCGATTTTTTGAACGGAAGAACAATCGATAAGAATCCATAAAAAAGAAAAGGAGAATGTAAAAAATCGTATCGAGCTAAAAATTGATCTCATAACAGTTCCATTATTTGTCCATCGGGTTGAATGAGAAATCCATTATAAAAAGATTGAAAGAACGATCATCCGTAATTTTCAATGATTCGATTAAAAATAAAAAAACCGGGGAAATTTCCCCGGTTGATCCAGTTCAAGGGTTTATCAAAAACCCTAAAATGTTTCTTTTGGATTTAACTTCAGTTTTTCCTTTTGTACATCTTGTTGTACATATTTGGTCTCGTTTACTGCCTTAGCGGTTTTTGTAATCTCGTCCGCGTTATTACGATCCGCTTCTCTTTTTTGAAACGCGGCCTTTACTTCCTCTACAGAACCGGATTGGCTCAAAATTTTAAGTTCTTCACTGGAAGATTTAAGTTCTTCTACTAGTTTTCCGTATTCGAAAGTTTCGTTTTTATGAAGAACAATAAGTTCTTTCATTTCAGAAAGAGAATCGTTTTGAAGTGAACGAATCAGTTTGTCGGTGAGCTTTTGATTCTTTTCGATTCTAAGTTCGCGGTTTTTACTTAGGATCACTTCGGAAGATTCTCCCTTTTTAGAAACTGCAATGGTTCCTTCGATCACTGCAAAGCGAACCGTACAGTTGGCCTTGGCACAATTGATTTTAGATCCTTCCGGGCTTTCCACGGAAGTTAAGAAAGAAGTTCCCCTGACACCTGCAAGTGCAGTCGGAGTAGAAACTGTAAACTCGGTAGTTTTCTGGCCTTTTTTTACCATCGTCACGATTTTTCCGTAGTTCACTTGAACATTTGTATCGGAACCATTCGGATTCATAAGGCTGGAAATTTCTATATCAGAATTTTTAGACATCTTAATAATTCCACTGTCTGCAACCATGATCTCAGCTCCGCCGTTCGCCCCTGTTACAACACGGTCCGTGGAAGAAAGAGAAGCACCTAACTCTGCTTTTTTTTCTCCAGAATCGGAAAGAATTTTTACGTCTCCAAGAAGCCAAACGATTCTTGCGCTGGCAGCGTTAGACTCGGTTTTTACCTGATCGCTGCCGGATGATTTGTTCGTGCTACAAACGAACAATAACATCGTAAACGCGCAGAGAATCACAATACTCAAATAACGTTTCATAAAACCCCCAAACTCTAAAAAGATAACATTTAAAACAACAAATTGTGAGAGAGAAAATTGCAAGAACTTAGAACTAATAATATCAAAGAATGTAAGTATTTACAGAAAAAAACTAACGTTTATAGACAGGTTCATTTTTTTTTTGGGTTTTTCTGGCTCGACCATAATTTCGTCTAATTCTTCTTCCAACCTACATTTTGGATAATTATCTACGGGCAAACTAGTTCCTACCCAACCAAAAGCCTCTTGAGCCGTAATTACGTGAATGTCCCAACCCATAACGATATTCGGACAATCCCATACTTTATTTTTACAAAGAACCTGACTAGACTTCGGCTTAGGATATGCCCAAGCAGAAGGAGGATAAACGCATTTCATTTCCACTTCCGCAATCTTTCTAAGTCTCTTAACGTTTACTTCAAATTCTTTGAAAGTAGCAACTAAAGGATTCGCTAGAAGTTCATCGAAATATTTTTTGGAAGTATTGTAAGCGATATAATAGACTAATTCCTCCATTACGTAATCCTTATCAACTGCATTGTGACTTATGTTCGCAATGTAACGGGATAACTTCAAAGCGTCGGTCAATAAGGCTTGGAATAAATCGTAGGATTTTTCAGGAATTGCGTCCTCCCTAGAACCGTCCTCTTTACTATCACTTTCACCGTCGTTTGAAATAATATCGTCTAAAAAAGTTTCGTCTATATTTTCGCCAGACGCATTTTTATCACTCGAAGCCGAATCCTCCATCATTCCCAGAGGCATGTGATTAGAAATCGATCCGTACGTAAATTCAATAAGATCAAGTTTTTGTAATATATCAGAACACTTATGAGCAATTCTGACTTTTTCGTTGTCATCGGAAGGTAATTTGGTGAACTTATCCACTCCAATTCGAGGAACATCCATAAGGATTCCCGCGGTAAATGCATATCTTCTGAGAAGTCTAAATCTCATCGTATCGGGAATCATTACAATTCCGAGACTCAAAAGACCCAATTCGCTTATGTATTTAAAAAAGTTTAGATTTTGATTATATACTTTTAAAAGAGTCAATATCGTCTTTTTAGAAAGTAATGAATTTCGAATAATTCCCTTAAAATTATAATTCGTGTTTTCATACATGAATTTCAAAAATTTCATGTCCGTAACTTTGAGTTGATTTACAATCTTTATTGCGAGTATATTTTGAATCTGTTCTAATAGTTCCTTATTCAATTTAATTTCGAATTTGGGAGTATATTGTCCTTTAATATCTTTTAAACGAGCAAGGGTAGATTCCTTAACCTGTACTTCTTCTTTAACGAGTACATTTCCCGAATTGTCTTCAATAGGAGAAAGAAACCGAATCATAGATCCAGTTTCAAATTCCCTAGTAAAATCAATCAGACCTTCAATCGAATCAAACTCCAAACAAGAATGTGTCACTTTCATTTTGAAATCCTATCTCTCCGTGTGACTCTATGCGGGTTATCAAGGCTCGCAAGCATCGATTCTAAACTCTTCTTTCTTTCAGACGTTAACACTTCTTTTTCTAAAGCGGATAACATCGCGCAGTCGGAAGATAATTTACAACAATTTGATTCTTCACAATGTTTTTTTTGACTGAAAAGTTCGGGAAAACTTTCCAGAATTTCTTCTTTTTTTAAATGGAGAATCCCCCATTCTTTGATTCCTGGAGAATCGATTAACGCCGTGCCATCTTCTAAAACAAGCAAAAGAGAATTTGTAGTGGTATGTTTCCCTTTATCTTTTGAAATGCTGATTCCGGAAGTTTTCTGAATCTGCGTTTGAGTCAATAGATTGATTAAAGTAGACTTGCCAACTCCTGAATTTCCGACTAGAAACGTCGTTTTTCCGTGCAGATATTTTTGTAATTCAGGAATTCCCTGACCGGTTGTGCAGGAAATTCCCAGGATTTTGTATCCTAAATTTCGATAGACTTTCATACGGTTTTCGGCTTCGACTTCGGAAACGAGATCTAATTTTGTAAATAAAATCAGAGGTTGTGTTCCAGAGGCAAAAACCGCCGCCAAACATCTATCCAAAAAACCGTCTTTTGTTTCGGGAGACTTTAAAGAAGCAAGAACCGCCGTTTGATCCGCATTTGCACATAAAACCTGTGTGTCCCCTTCTCGACTTTTACGTGTTAGGAAAGAACTTCTTTCCAATCTTTCACAAATTACCCAATCTTTTCCCGTTGAAAACTCGGCTAGAATTTTATCTCCTACAACAAAAGGATGTCTTTCTTGAGCGGCAAAGGTTCTTAACCTTCCACGTAGAAAAGCCCTTACGATTCCTCGTTTTGGAGAATAAATTTCATAGTACGCTCCGTAAACTCTGGAGATGGTAAAAAATTCTTTGACTGAGGAATCTGACTCTAACATGATCTCTATGCACTATAATGACGACCCGAAGACTCATCGCCTTAGGGCCCATCGTATATTTAATTCTTCTGATAGTCTGTTTTCAGCTTATCTCTGTGTTCACTATACGGTCATTCTATTTCTTTTCTTTAGAATCTTACGAACTTCTTTTTACACTTTTAACCGGAGCAATTTTAGGGTTTATAATCTACATCGTTTCGATTCGAGTTTTAAAACTAACTTCCAGTAAATTTTTAAGAAGAATTTTTCCGTTCTTTCAATTTTCTAATAATGAAATCGTTAAATACCTTTCGATTTTAGATCAATTTAAAAACGATCTGATTGCTACAAATCTAACGGGACTCGTTTGCGAAAAAATTCTGAAGTTCATCCAAACCATAATTCCGACAAAAAAAGTTATCGTATTTCTTTGGAAGGAAGAAATGGGTAAGTTCGCGCCTTTTCCGGATTCAGGAGAAATTCAATTTTTTATTTTTGATCCGTTTCTTCTTTGGATCACCGAAAACGATAGGATCTATAATTTTAAAGAATTTGCAACTGATCCCAGTCTAAGTAAAATTCGGAATTCTGCCGAAAATTTTTTTACACAAACTGAAGCAGAACTGGTGGTTCCTTTAATTCTCAATAAAAGTCTTTTAGGAATAATCGTTTTAGGTAAAAGACAAAATCGAAAAAATTATACACTTTCCGAAATCAATAAATTGAATGAAATACGTTCTGTTTCGGTGATGGCGCTTTCAAACGCAATTTTCTACGAACGTCTGATTGAGTTAACCGAAACCTTAGAAGAAAAAGTCAAGATTAGAACTCAAGAATTAGAAGAGACACAGTCCCAATTGATCATGTCGGAGAAAATGGCTTCTCTTGGTATTATGGTGGCCGGGATCGCACACGAAATCAATACACCCGCAGGTGTGATCAACGGAGCCGCCGATAATTTAGATCAAAATATGAATTATCTGGTTCAAAACGTTTTTGACGTCGTTCTTTTTGCTAGATATAGAAAACTTAGAAAAAATTTCGAACTCGCCTTACTTCATTTACTTCGGGATAAAAAAAAATCGGAACTGGATTCGAAAGAAAAATTCCGTTTAAAAAATCAACTTAAAGAAGAAATGAAAAATATGAACTTCAGTCCTGCTCTTACTTCCGAACTTTCAAATTTCATTATAGAGAACCAAATCGGCAAAGAACGGAAATATATTTATAACACCATTTTAAAAGACGATGATCGTGGATATTTTATGCTAAAAAATGCCGCCTATATCAACCGAAATATCAAAAACATAAGATATGCGATTCGAAACATAGTTCGAATTGTAAAAGCTTTGAAGTCTTATTCCCATTTGGATCAATCTAAAACTTTTTCCTCTTCGAACATTATAGAAGGTATGGAAACTACATTAATTATTCTTAATAATCAAATAAAATACGGAATCGATGTAATTAAAAATTTTCAAGAAATCCCTCTTGTGATTTGTAACCCGGATGAATTGAATCAAGTTTGGACAAATCTAATTCAAAATTCGATTCAGGCATTAAAAGGAAAAGGTAAAATTGAAATTTCGGTTTTTCCTTGGAATGGTTGTGTAGTTGTTGAAATCGAAGATAACGGTCCTGGAATTCCCGCCAAAATTCAAGATCGAATTTGGGATCCTTTTTTTACTACCAAAGATCAAGGAGAAGGAACGGGACTTGGTTTAGGAATCGCTAAAGGAATCGTGGAAAAACATAAAGGTAAAATCACTTTAAAGTCAAATCCCGGAAGAACCGTTTTTAGAGTGGAATTACCGATCAATCCGGAAAATAACATAGTCAAAGTAGAAACAAGAGACAAAAAATTCTAATAATTCAGAGAAGTTATTTTTTAGATCCAAATATTCAGTAAACCAATCATAAAAGAATTTTTTCCAGGAAACTAAACTAATGTGAATTAATCTTAGTGAACAACTCGTAATCAGAAACACTTTTTTGGAAATTTAAAGACTGAAAGCGTATACAAAATATTTTATAAAAAATATTAAAAATAGCTCAATTAATAAAATTACATGTTATTAATGAACATTTTTATATATTAGAGTTATTGAAAATTTCATAGTGGAGTTTACTGATCTCTATAAATTGAGTATCGTTAATTTTATCACAAAACACTGATTCCATGCAAAATATTAGGCACTTTATTATATAGTTATGAGTAGTAAAATCAATTCAATCATCGTTTTAATACAACGGAAACAAATGAAGAATTAATTTTTCAAAAACTTTATTCTAATTTTTTAAAAAATATTCCAAAAAAATGAATATATACTACTCGGACGCATAAATAGAATACTTAGATTAAATTGTTTCAAAAATTTGAATGCTTTGGTCCTGTTCCAAAATGCTTTTAAATCCCGAATTTGCGGTATTTTTTAAATACCACTATTTTTTCTCAAATTCGGCCGTTAATAGCTTGATACTATTTTCATACGTCCTAGTAGTAATTTGCTTTTAAAATTTTAGAAAACCACTTTGACTGAAAAATCAATTTTAGAGTAAATAACGTGAAACATAAAAAAGTAAATTCGGAAATTTCATTTTTTAAGGAAGTTTACGTTTTAGTAAAAAAAGTTCCCAAAGGCAGAGTAACTTCTTACGGTAGAATAGCGGCGCTTTTAGGAAAGCCTAGGGCAGCTCGCGCCGTCGGATACGCGTTAAACGCTCTTTCTAAGGATCAAGAACAAAAAGTTCCTTGGCAAAGAGTTATCAATAGCCAGGGAAAAATTTCCTTTCGAGGAGATACAGGTCGTTCAATTTTACAAAAGAAAATTCTTGAAGATGAAGGAATCAAATTCGATTCTGCGGACAAGATAGATTGGAAAGTATTTGGTTGGCCAGATATGCCCCCATCCAAATCACTTCCTAAAAAAAGAAAACTTACATCTATCAATGTTGTTAAACGGAAAAAACGAAAATAGATCATAATCAAAAATAAGTTTTAAAGTCGTAAAGGTATAAGTTTAAATTACTTGTTTGATTTTTTTGGTAAAAGACTTGTTCTAAAACTTAAGAACTGTTGTTTTATTCAGAGCCTCCTAAAATCTGTCGAACACCAATAGAAGCGAGACGTTTTCAGTTTCACAAAAACGCGGGAACTCATATAGAAACTATAATGCTACTCAGAACTATAAAATAAAGTACCCAACATGTTGTACTGAAACAGTGTTTTGTAATAAGGATTTAACGCGAAAGGGATCGATGAATGAACTAAAGCACAACGCTCTCTATCATAACCTTACCCACAAGTTGAATAGGATTTTAGAATAAGAAGGCTCAAAAACGCACATTTTTCAAGTGTTCCGACAAGAATGAGTCTTTTTACTTGCAAAAAGCATGTTTTTCTGATAGAGAAAAGTCTTCCGAATTTCTCCACCTCCACCCCCACCCAAAAATAAGGGTGGGAACTCAGTTTTACAGAGGATTTGTCGTAATTCCCACAAGATTTAATATTGAAATCTAAATACTTGTGGGTAAGGTTATGGCTCTCTATGAATCGCGTTGGAAACTCAACACAACGCTTTCCTAAGGGTCGCGTTGTGGAGTCAAGTTATTGAAATTAAAGAAATTGAATGTATAACTATAGTACACAATAACTTGACTGGAGCTGAGAGCCTGTTCCATTGAATCTTTTTTTCAGACTATTGGTGGGATTCGCCCGGTTTTTTTTTATGTCTAATTCACGTTCATAAGAATTTACGGCATTCAATTTTAAAGATCAGTAATTTTCAAAAATTGAAGAACTCCGCAAAAATTATAGTATGAAAAAATGGTTAAAAAAACATGAACTCATAAAAAGAAAC
>NZ_AHMN02000006.1 GCF_000243695.2 Leptospira kirschneri serovar Cynopteri str. 3522 CT
CTGGTTATGTAGTAGCCGGAATTTCAGCAGGGATCAAAGAAGAAGTAATATTCTATTTGATCGTATATTCATTTATGAGCTTAGGAGCGTTTGCAATCCTCGCCTATTTGGAGGAAGGAACCAGACAAGTGACCTTCTTTTCCGTTCAATCCTTATCCGGAGTAAAACCTTTAACTGCAATAGCGATTAACATTTTCTTCATGTCTTTAGCGGGAGTTCCACCCTTTGGAGGATTTTGGGCAAAGTTATTCTTATTTCAAAAACTCGCAGAATCGGAAACACTCATGAATCGGATATTACTCATAGGTGGGGTAACCAATTCAGCATTAGCACTTTATTATTATCTAAGAATCGGGATCGCAACCTTTATGAGTAGTGACGAAGGGGAAATATCTCGAAATCACGCAGCTCCTTATAGCATAGGAGTAACTTCGGTCGTAGTCTTGTGCCTTTTAATGATTTCGGTAGGATGGTTTTTGCTAGTTCCAGGCAACTTACTAGTGTTAGGCGATTTTAAATTATCGAGTTCCGTTTTTCATTGAACTCAAAACAGATCATAAATTAACGTGAGTTCGACGTAAGAAAATTAGGGCGAATCCGGCTTGCCTGTAGCAAAGTAGAATCGGGCTCTGGTCAATAAATTGCATAAAAGAAACGTAATACAATATTTCGACTTAGGTTTCAATTTCAAACGCGATCTGTCGAGCGCCAATAGAAGCGAGACGCTTTAGTTTGAGAGAGCCATAACCAACCTCACAAGTATTTGGATCTCAATAGAGTTGTTGAAAAATTCCATAGTGGCGATTAACAAAACTGCTTCAATTGCCGATTTGCATAAAATAGAAACAGATGGAGAATTAATTTTTCAACAACTCTAATATAAATCTGTCGGAATTACAACAAATCCTCTGTAAAACTGAGTTCCCACCCCACAACGCGATCCATAGAAAGCCATAACCAATCCCACAAGTATTTAGATTTCAATATAGATCTGTCGGAATTACGACAAATCCTTTGTAAAACTGAGTTCCCATCCTACAACGCGATCCGTAGAGAGCCATAACCTTACCCACAAGTATATTAAATCTGTGGGAATTACGACAAATCCTCTGTAAAACTGAGTTCCCACCCTTATTTTTGGGTGGGGGCAACTCAATGAATTGCTTCCCATGGGTCGCAATTCAGGTGGAGAAATTCGGAAGACTTTTCTCTATCAGAAAAACATGCTTTTTGCAAGTAAAAAGACTCATTCTTGTCGGAACACTTGAAAAATGTGCGTTTTTGAGCCTTATGATTCTAAAATCCTATTCAACTTGTGGGTAAGGTTATGGTAGAGAGCGTTGTGTTGAGTTAACGCTTTCGCAAAAAACGTTTTTCTTTAGTTTCAAACGTATCGAATCCTTTCGCGTTCATTGACGTTAGATTATAAATGAATTTCATGAAGAAACATATGTCCATCCACCGGGTTTTCAAAGTAGACAGATCCTTTGATATATTCGTTTTTTGGAATAAACACTTTGAAATATTTCGGAGGTTTAAACCAAATCGGGTCATCAGCGCTCTGGTCAAAATACTTATATTTACTCGATTTCTTCTTCACTTCCTTCAATTGATTCAACTCTTTAAATTCTTTTCTCCATTGGAAAGGCGCCTTGATTTCTAAAAATAAAGTGTGTTCGTGAGTAATATGAGGCGATTCCCAATATCTACCGTGAATTACCTCCAAATCTTTGGGCAAAGAACTATCGCCGGACCAATATAAATATGCGGAAACCGGATCGTTTGTATTGATTTCCTCACAACCGTAGACGAATAGGCAGGGCATAATCCATAAAACTGCAATCCACGATATTCTTGTTTTCATAGAGCTTTACCTTAATTCAAATATAACAAACCTTACGATACTTTTGTCTTTGATTACATTTTATGATTGATAAAATAAAGCCAAAGAAGAGCTGCCCAAAACCATAGAAAAGGAATATACAAAAAATATAATATAACCTTGGGCCAATTTCTTTTTTTAAGAAAATTAAATAGAATAGACGCAAATATAAAACCTAAAGGCCATAGTATACCTACCCCAATCGTAGAAGGCCAAACCCAATCGCCGAGTAAGGAATCAGGATGCGGAAATAAAAAACCGGCAACTGGGAAAATCAAATAATACAATCCAAGACCTAAGGCTCCCAGCGAAAAAAATCCTAGAAATGCTAAGACTACAAAAATGAAGAAACTGATTTTAACGTTATAAGAAATAGAATTCCACATACATATCTAATATCAAATAGCTTTTTCTTGAAAAGCAAATTTTACCATTCGATTATTTTACGATATAAACATACTTAAACTCGATTCTACTTTCAGTTGAGTTTCAAGTTTTTTATTGATAACCATATAACAGAGTCCCCTAATATTTTACACCCAAACAGATTTTTGCGATAAAAATCGCTGTATTTCTATTATAGAACTCCGAACCATTTTGAAAAATTCATTCAAGAAAAGATTTCGATCCAATCATCTAAATATCTCCTATTACTGATCTCTATAAAATTGAGTACCGTAAATTTTATCACAAAACACTGATTCCATACAAAATATTAGGTACTTTATTATATAGTTATGAATAACGTGAGTTCGACATAAGAAAACCGGGGCGAATCCGGCTTGCCACAGGCAGCCGGCCGGGCTCTCAGCTCTGGTCAATAAATTGCATAAAGGAAACATAATACAACAATCGTCTTTAGATTCAATTTAAAACGCGATCTGTCGAGCGCCAATAGAAGCGAGACGCTTTAGTTTGAGAGAGCGTTTTGCTTTAGTTACTTCGAACGCATCGATCCCTTTCGCGTTACGCCTGCTCACGTTATTTAGTTACTTTATCATATAGTTCTAAGTAATAGTTTTTTCGAAGCAGATTCAAACCCTAGTTCCCGATATTATTTTTATGTATCAAAATAATAGTAAAAAAGCAAAAGAAGAAAATCAAAGATTCCATTTATAGAATAAAATTAGATAAAACCTCACAAATTTAAACTTTAAAAAATGAGAGCCAATTTATAAAGTTTTATCTAGAATCAATATTGATAAGCGGCATTAAAATTCAATACCTTCAGATTTATATAAACGAAACATACAATTCTAAAATTAACCAAAATAGAACAATGAACGTTTCAGAAGCTCAAGTATTAGATTTCTAAAAATAAAACCAAAGATTGAAACAGAAAATCCATTCTCATTTTCTTATACTCAGGGAATTGATTCTGCCAAATCTAAAAACATAAAGTTATAGATAAATAACTATGAGAAGAATTTTAAGAGATTGTCAAGTCACGGAGATTTAAAAGTCTGTGATTCTATCTAAAGGAGAAAAAAGTGAACATAGAAATCGGAAAAGGATTAAACGGAATTTATTTCGGAATGTCTATAGACGAGGTAAAATCGAAATTAGGAGAGCCCGACGAAATTTACGACTACGACTACGAAGGCACACAATCTACCGGATATGAATATTTTTCCGAAGAATCCGAATACGAATTCGATCAAGAGGAAGATAACAAATTGTATTCGATTACGATCTCAAATCCGTCGATTCGACTTTTCGGAAAACCAATCATTGGAGAATCCATCGAAAAGATCCGAGAACTTCTCAATCAAAATGGAATCGACGATCTCGAAGAAGATGACGAAGAGGAGCACGATCATCAGGAAGAAGAACATGATCATCCACATGGAGTTACCGCCTTCTCCGATAAAATCAACGCAATCTTTCAATTTGAGGAAGATGAACTGATCTTTTTCGGGTTTAGTCCATTATTTAAAGACGATCAGATCGACTGGCCTCAATACTAAGAATCTAAAATTGAAATTGATTTATCGGTTTCAAATAATTCCCACATTTAAAGAGGAACTAAATCGACAAGATAAAAATTAAAAAAACATTATATTATAAGAATATAAAATAACGATACTGGATTAAAAAAATCTAACACGTGTTAGTTCTTAGGCTGAACAAGTTCTAATTCGATGATCTCCTCTTTTTCAATTTCTTTAATATTCCCTTCTTTATCTTTAAGAATATAGAATCTTTCGGTTTCTTCGATTGTTCCGGAAAAAACTTGTTTGTTTTTAAGAGTGATACGATATATAGGAAATAGATTCTCCTCAATATCGGATTTGATTAAAGAATCCGTTTCCCGATCGTGATGGGTAAAGTTTTCATTTAAGACCTTTTTAGAATTTTCCGAAAGCGCTTGGTATTTTGTAAATTCTTTCGGCTCAATTTTTATAATTTCTATTTCCCGCCCAGCGGATTGAATTGAACTCTCAGAAGATCCGTCCTTGAGAACCGAATAACCTGGCAAAATATCCACTTTCGACTTTGTAGAATCGACTCGTATAGCTCCTTCCAAAACCATAATTTGATATTTTTTAGAATGTGGATCTGCGATCAAAACGAGAGTTGTTCCCAAAAGTTCGGAAGATAAAGTATCTACTTTCGACCGAATTTTTAAAGATATTTTTTTTTGTTCGTAGTGAACAGAACTTTTCCAGAACTCAAACTTAGATTTACTTCATCTCCTTTTTTAGAAGCTGAAAAAATGGATTCTGGTAAAATTCTCAACGTTAGTCCTAATTCACCCGAAATTGTATAATCACAGTAAGAATCCTTGCCCGATTTCAGAATAATGTTTTCTTTATTCATGGAAACGTTACACTGACCGGTAGTTACTGATTTTGTAATTTCAAACTCGTTTTGTTCCGAAGAAAAAAATCTGAAATAAAAAGCCAGAGCTGAAAGTAAAAAAACACAAGCAGCAGCTAATAATGAATTTCTAATATAGAAAGTTCTACTTTCATTTTCACCGGATCCCAACTTTAGATTCATTTCTAAATGTCCGATTTTATTTTTTAATTTCATCAACTCAAAGAATTCTTTTCTAGATTTTGGATCCGATAAAAATTCACTGAGTTCTAGTCGTGTCATTTCGTTTGAAATCGCTCGTTCCATATTTGACCTTCGATTTGAATCTGAATTAGGTTCCATATTTTATCTCCTATATACTCTCAAAGTCGAAATTCAATGCTTCCAATTTCTTACGTAAGACGGTGAGTGTGGCGAATGTTTTTCTATTTACCGTTCTCACTGATATTCCCAATTTATCGGCAGTCTCTTTGATCGTATATTTCCTTAAAAAACGCAGTACAATTATACTTTTTTCCAATTGAGGTAGACTTTCTACGCTTGCGTTTAAAAGATCCAACTAATGTTTATCTTCCTCGTATTCTGTTTCCTTTTTTGAAATAACCTCTAAAACTTTTTGAGAATCTGCCAATTCTCTTTTTTCAATTGTACCCTTCTTTTTTATCACATCTAAGAATTGGTTTTTTGCGATCGTAAGCATCCAAGAGGTTTCATTTCCTTTGGAAGGATCAAATTTTTCCCAATGTCTCAGGACCTTGATAAAAGTTTCCTGACAAATTTCTTCTGCCTCTTCTTTGGAAGCACCTTTACTAAGAAGAAATCGATAAATTTTCTCATAATTTCTAGAATATAAACCGTCAAAATCAAAAATTTGACTTTCGGAATTTTGGCTCATCTAATATTCAATAACGAGCTGACTTTCCAAAAAGTGTCATAAAAATCAAAAAAAAATTCCAATGTCCGCGACGTTTCAAAAATTTTTCCAATTTAAATTCCTCACGATCAAAAAATCTAGAATTGTAAAATCGAATATTTTAAGCCAAAACAAGTCACTTTTTATGAAAGGTGTATCATTTGTTTTCATATGGATTTCTCTTTTTACAAATTTAGATGCGAAGTCGATTCTACTTAAAAACGGTAGGACGATCAATAATGTAAGCGTTAAAACCGTTTCCAACGGTTTTGAAATTACTCATAAAAGTGGAAAGGTAGAAAAAATTCCTCTTACAGAAGTACAAAAAGTTTTTATCTCCGATCGAGCACCGATTCCAGTCAAAAACCAAGAAACTGTAAAAAATCAAGAGACCGCAAAAACGAACTCAGTTCCTAATTTAGAAACCGTAAAAGAAGAAAATATCCCGAAAAATCGAGAAAAAAAGTCAGGGGTTAAAGTTTTTGCAGAAGGATTAATACCAGGCTGGTCTAGATTACTTAGAAATGATTCTTATTATGTAAAAGGATTAGGGGTCTTTTTCGTTTTTGCGGAACTATTCTTTGTCTATAAAAGTTATATATATTTAAGTCCTGTAAAACAAGCAATTGAAACAAACCAACCGGCTACTCCTTTGGACTTAATCGCGATTATATCAGGAGATCAAAATTTAATGAATATAGCTGCTTTTTATAGCCTGTATGAAAAATCTAGCCAAGTTGTACTTTCGGATGGTCAACTGTTAACTAAGGACCGTTATACTTTTGAAAAAGAAGGATTTACTCGTGGTCTTATTTTGATTTTAATTTTAGACGCGTTCTTAGGGTATAAATTCGAAAACTGGGAAATTGTGCCTAACGTAAACGTTTCTTATCGAGATAAAGAAGTTTCAGGTGGTGTGACCATTCGGTTTTGATTTGTTCTTTAAGAAACCTTTACAATAAAGTGAATTCAAGTTCCTAAACAACTTGAATTCCGCCTAAGAGATTTATTTTATAAAAACCCGATTTTTCCATAAAAAATAAACGTGGGAACTACCACCAATCGAATTACAAAAAATAAATATTCAAAATCTATAATTCTATTTAAAACTTTGGGAACCCAAACCACAGTTAAAAATTCAAAGATGATTGATTTTAGAGATTTACAACAAGTTCAAAATCTCTCAGGTAAATACCATTCCAATCTTTCAAAAGTTCGAAAGGCTCGACTATTCCCCTCCTCCTTCAAAATCGATTTCACAATTAGGAAGAAGTTTTACGACCTTTTCTTTTTCTTTTGAAGAAAGTGGATTAGAATCCAACTCCAATCTTTGTAAATTTTTCAGCTGCCCGATTTCTTTGGGCAGATTTGTAAGTTGATTGTTTCCTAATTCCAATCTTTGTAAGTTTTTAAGTTGTCCGATTTCTTTAGGAAGAGTAGTCAATCGATTGTTTTTTAAAGACAACCACCGTAAATTTTTAAGTTTATCAATTTCTTTAGGAAGACTTGTAAATTGATTTTCACTTAAATACAATTCTTGCAAATTTTGAAGTTGTAAAACTTCCGTTGGCAAAATTGTGATTTGATTACGATCTAAAACCAAATCCCTCAAATTTTGAAGTTGTAGAATCTCTTTCGGGATCGAAACGAGTTGGTTTTCGCTCAAATTCAACTTTTGTAAATTCTTTAGTTGTAAAGCTTCTCCAGGAACATTCTTGAAACGATTATTTTCCAAAATTAACTCTTTGAGTTCTTGAAGTCCTTCTATCTCTTTAGGTAAAGAAACAATTTGATTATGGTCCAATTTTAAAATTTGTAAATTGCCCGATTTCTTTGGGAAATGAAGTTAAATTTTGAAAACTCAAATCTAAAACGCGAACGTTTGATGAATTTTGAAGTGCTTTTGTTAAATTTTTATAAGGTTTTTGTATTTCTTCCGATTGTATCTCGAAAATAGAACAAAAGAAAATTATAACTTTTAGGATATTTGTGGATTTATAACTCATGTATCTATATTCCTTGTTTTAAATTTAAAGTCAGTCCTGACATGTTCCCTAAATTAAGAATCATTGCAATATGTAAAATCCACTTAAGTAAAACATCTTAAATATTTTTTGAAAGAATAAATCTCTTAGAAAATTTATGTGAACTTTTTGAATTAGTTCTCATAAATTACGTAACTTTTGACTGCCCTGATTTTTAGGGGCCATTAGCAAATGTTAAATTTCCTCTTTAAACAGACAGAATTGAATATTCCTCACAGACTATAAAGCCTTATCGAGTTGTAGATAGATGTGAGTTGAGAGATAAAACTTTAGGCATATCTTATAAAAATCAGTAATATACACTTTGGAACTATTTTACTTACTACCAAAGTCTTTTAAGTTTCACTGATAATGCTATAACAAAGTATAAAATATTTTATACTCAAATAAAAATTTGCGTATTTTATTCTATAGTTATAGTAGAATAAATTTTTAGTTTGAATTTTTGCATGAAATACGTTTTCTCCGTTTAGATAATTTCTCTTAAACATAAATTTGTACAAGAGGAAACATAAACTCAGAGTAACAACTCTAAGATCTAAATCTTATATCCAATCTTTATTAAGTGATACTCACCATATTAAAATCCAATTTATAGATTTCTAAAAGTTATTTATTACCAACTTATCACTACCTTCGCCGATTTCTTTTAAGTTTCTACAAACTTAGTTCATTTTCTATAAATTCAAATTTATTAAAAACTTTTTACTAATCAAAGTAAACCGTTATGCGATATTTAAATTATTTTTGAGATAAATTTTAAAAAAAATCAAAAACATCTTTTATAAAAGAAATCTATTCAATGAGTATCGCATAATACTAATTTTACGAATAAATTAAATCTTATAACAAACGAGACTTACTTATTTTAATTAATAAATAATTTAACGTTAATTTTTAAATTTATCAAAAACTTTCTACTAATCAAAGAAACCGTTATGCGATATTTAAATTATTTTTGAGATAAATTTTAAAAAAAATCAAAAACATCTTTTATAAAAGAAATCTATTCAATGAGTATCGCATAATACTAATTTTACGAATAAATTAAATCTCATAACAAACGAAACTCACTTATTTTAATTAATAAATAATTTAACGTTAATTTTTAAATTTATCAAAAACTTTCTACTAATCAAAGAAACCGTTATGCGATACTTAGATTATTTTTGAGATAAATTTTAAAAAAAAATCAAAAATATCTTTTATAAAAAAAATTTATTCAATGAGTATCGCATAATATTGATTTTACGAATAAATTAAATCTCACAATAAATGAGGCTAACTTTTTTTAATTGAGAAATAATATAACGTTAATTTTCAAATTTATTTTTAAACACTCATAACGAATGATCAAAGACGCATAACGTTATTACTTAAAATGAATATTTAAGGAATGAATTTTATAAAACTTTTTATAAAAAAATTTTTTCTTTTATAAAAAGATAATAATTTTATTCACGGAAAATATAAAAAATTTAAAAGGAAAAGAATACAAAAATGATAGCGAATATAAAATGCAAATTAGTGCTAGCGTTAAGTGTGATTGTAACCTTTTCGTTAGGATGTAATAGCCAAAATAATGGCTCTAAAAATGATCTTAGTTTGTTTGCAACAATGTTTGCTCAAGCTACACAACAAACTACAATGAGATCGACAACAGTAAGCGTCAGCTCGTTAAACGAACTGATAGGTTTTAAACCTATTCAAGTAGAAAACGAGCAAGACTTTGACAGAATCGCAGATGGAAAAAAAAGAATTCTTGTTCCGTCGGTTATGACTTTCGGACCAAGTAATTCTTCTTCGAATGGAACTGCACAAAATATAACTTCAAACAATTGTAATGGAAGTTACGTTGCGCGCTTAAAACCGAGAGAATTCGTTAGATTCTTGGAAACACATGATATAACTTGTGTGGATAAATTTGTTTGGAATTACGATCAATACTCAAATTATATTTATTCACAAGAGAACATGCTTGAAGTAGTCGATCGGTTGAAAGTTCTTGCTCCTCATTATAGGGGTAACAACGATTTGAACTTTATACAATTGTTCAGAATGTTTTGGGCTGGGTACTATGTAAAACATTCTCACCCTTCCCTCCCATTTGATACAGACCAAATCTCTCAGGCTTTGGAGGCTCCAATGCAGACTTTTGCAAATAGTGCTCATTTCTTAGATGGAACCGACGACGCCGGAAAGGTTTTAGAGTTCTTCTTTACAGCAGCGGATAGTACAGGAAACGGACATATAATCTATCCACATATCCTTTCCTTTCTTGAAGCTACCTTAAACGATCCACAAAGATTGAGAAACAATTATTCTCAGCTCGTGGCTTTGGATGCTGTTTTTAGATTGTTCAAACGTCATATCCATTCAAGCAGCCCTGAATTTCTTGCAGAGATCGATTATAAATTGATTGGCAAACTGAGAAGATTTGCTCTTGATACAAGTCTCAACACAGATTCTCTAGTTTGGATCATTAACAATACGATATTTTGTTTGGATAGGATTTACGAATTTCTTCCTAACTTTCAATCAGAGATCACTTCAGTTGTGACTGATGTTCTAGAAACATATCCATACATTTCGGAACCGTATCTTGTAGGAGTCAAAGCGTTAACTCGACGTTCAGACTGTGCAAATTTACGGACCGGGAGAATTTGTTTGAGCGAGACCAAAGAAGCCGTGAAAAAGATGGTTTTGCCAAATACATATTATTTTGACGATCAAACACAAATCGTACGCACACCTCTATCGATCGATGAAATTCAACCTTTATACCACGCTCTCAAACAGGTAGAATCTCAATTTTTTCGTTTGATAGGAATTCACGCTCCCGTGTCCGGAGATACGACCGATTCAATTTCCATGTATGTATATAGATCTAGAAAGGATTACGAAACTTTTCATCCTTTTTTATTCGATCTTCCTACAGATAATGGTGGAATCTACATAGAACGAGACAAAGCGCTCTATACGTATCAACGTACTCCTGTGGAAAGTATATATACTCTAGAAGAATTACTTCGCCACGAATACAGTCATTATCTTGTAGGCAGATTTATAATTCCAGGTTTATGGTCTCAAACTTCAGCTCACGATAATGAAAGACTCACTTGGTTCGAAGAAGGAATTGCAGAATTTCTAGCCGGTAGTTCTTCAAGAGAAATTCATCCGCGTAAAAGTTTGATTTCTGAAATTAAAAGAGACGGTTCTTCTAGAATGGACGTTTCAAAAATCCTAACGGCTCGTTATGGAAATTTCAAATTTTATAGATACTCGGGTAATTTCTTCAATTATCTCTATACCTATAAAAAAGATACCCTGAGAGACTTAATTAGCACATTACGTGATTCAAATATTCAAACATTTGATTACTTAATTACTCAAATGTCTCACGACACAGGGCTCAATACTTCGTTTCAGGCATATTTAGATTACCTAGTTAGCAACGTAGACTATCTTACAGATCCATCTACGCCCGCTCCGGATTTAGCAAATTTGTCCACCGACGATCCGAAAGTAATTCGATCTTTCTTTAGAAAGACCAACACCGGATATAAAGCAAAATGTACAACTGCCGCATTCGGACTCAACAGTCGTTTTTCTTGTAGAGGTTTGATATTTGGAAACGCCGCTTATAGTCCAGATTGGAATTCTGCGTGGTCTGATTTCAATTCAAAGATCAACGACCTTATGTCCACCTTGGAAAACAGTGGCGTGAATAACTTTAAGAGTATGAATTGTAGAATAGGAGAGATTCGTTTTGACAAATATTCGAATCTAGTTCGACCTTTTGCAATCTATTCTTGTGAAGGACCGCTGGCATACCGTCCTCGAATTTCTTATAAAAATCCTCAGAGGAGAAGCCAAACTGATTTTCGAAACACAATATCAGGCGTACACTCCACTTGTTTTGCAAATCCATCCACCGGATCGGGTACAACTTGTAACACTCCGATAACTACAAATGCATTTTCGAATACAGCTACGTATGAAGAAATGTATCAAGACCTAAACGCGCGTTTAAACGAATTGAAATCAGAAATCTATACGATGAGACCTTCATTTTATAAAAAACTCGATTGTGATTTCAATTCTATTGATACAATTAATTTACCAGACGGTAGAAAATATTTAACTGCAAATTCAAGTTGTAACTTCTAAGTGACCTCGTCCAGTTCATCCAGTCCATTTGGATGAACTGGACAATATTCTGTTTTTAGAATATACTAACCAGCCGTCTTTGATACAATCTACGCCATCATGATTCAAAATTAACGTGGGTTAGTGGAGAAATTTATTTTAGAGTTGTTCAAAAATGAATTCTCCATCTGTTTCTATTTCATGGAAACGAGCAATTGAAATAGTTTTGTTAAACGCCACTATGGAATTTTTCAAAAACTCTTTTATAAAAACCTGATTTTTCTGTAAAAATAAAATGTGGTGGAACTACCATAATATCTATGTTTTACAATTAGATTTTGAAAATGTAGGAACTCATACGAATTTCAATCACGAAAAACGAATATTTAAAAATTCATAATGTCACTTAATTTGTGGGAACTCTCACAAATTTAGATTTTACGATAAAATTTTGAAATTTACACTTTTAGAAAAAATTTCCCAATTTCTCTTACGCTAAACTCACTTTAGAAATTAGAGTCGTTCAAAAAATCCAGATTTACTATTAAACCTTTTTATAATTCGTTTTTACTGATACTGAGCGCTGTAAATTTTACTACAAGGCATTTAAAGACTCAGAGCTATAGTTCTGAGTAATAAAAAAGATAGAAGAAAATTAATTTTTGAGCACCTCTACTACATAAGAAAATGCTCAAAAATTCAAATTGGGATTTCAGCCAATTGTACTTATAACCATCAAACTAAAAACTTTTTCGTAAAGGAAACAAGCCTCTTCACAAAATTAGTGTAAGGTGGATACATTAAATCGATCGAACTCAAAGCAGCCTGACGTAAAACGGAACGCTCGTGCGAAAATGCCTTAAATCCGAAATAACCATGATAACTTCCATGACCAGAATGATTTACCCCTCCAAAAGGAAGATTAGGGTTGGCAAGATGCAGAATCACGTCGTTAACCGCAACACCTCCGGAAGAAGTTTCCTTAAGAATCTTTTTGATCGAACGATCCTTTTTACCAAAAATATACAATGCCAAAGGTTTTGGCTTGGAATTGATTTTTTCAATCGCCTCATCCAAATTCGTGTAAGGAATCATAGGAAGTACAGGCCCAAAAATTTCATCTTCCATAATATTCGAATTTTCTGGTACGTTACTTAAAAGAGTAGGTTCGATATAATTCTGAGACGCGTCCGTGTCGCCTCCCATTTCAATCTTTGCCCCTTTTTCTACCGCCTCATGAATATAACCAGAAACCCTATTGAAATTTCGATCATTTACGATTCTACAGAAATCTAGGTTTTCCTTGAGAGAACCGTTTCCATAAAATTCTTTGACTACTGTTTTTGCTTCTTCTACAAAAGGTTTGACCAGTTCGTTCGGAATAAGTAAATAATCGGGAGCCACACAGGTTTGTCCCGCATTCAAAACCTTCCCCCAAATTAGTTTTTTTGCCGCCTTCTTAATATCTGCGCTTTTATCTATGATCGCAGGAGATTTACCACCTAACTCAAGCGTAACGGTAGTCAGATGTTTCGCCGCGGCAGTCATCACTATCTTTCCTACATGAGTACTTCCGGTAAAAAAGATATGGTCTAAAGGAAGTTCCATAAGAGCCCCAGAAACCTGATAGTCTCCTTCAAAAACCGCCACTTCTTCTTTAGGAAAAACTTCGCTGATAATCTTTTGAATCAGATTAGAAGTCACCGGAGTAAATTCAGAAGGTTTAATCAAAACCGTATTTCCCGCGGCGATCGCCGCGGCAAGAGGCGCAAACGTAAGATAAAACGGATAATTCCAAGGACCTATGATCAAAACGACTCCCCTAGGTTCATAGATGATCTGGCTTTTAGAACCGAAAAGTGTCATCGGAGTTTTAACGTCCACAGGTTTCATCCATCTACGAACGTGTTTGATTGCGTCGTTGATTTCCGAAATAGAAGGCATAATTTCAGTGATATCCACTTCTCTTTCGCTTTTACGAAAATCAGAGTTCACTGCCTTTTCAATTTCAGGAGAATATTTAAAAATCGCCTCTTTTAACTTTTTCAAACGCTGAATCCGTTGACCAGCCGTGGTCAGTTTCATCACTTTATGAAAATGTTTTTTTTGAAGATTAAATACACGTTCAATTTCCGTTTTGTCTACAGACGGAGTTTGATTAGAATTCGGTAATTTAACCGGTGATTCTTGTAAAGTTGGCATCGAAAGTGCTCCTCGGGTATAGTTCAAAAATTCGTTTTTGGGAACGGGCCCTCATTTTATCATCACAGATTCGGAAAGCAATTCTTTTTGCAACCTATCTGAACTCCAAAATTTTACTGCTAATTGTATTAAACCTTTTTCTAATTTCTTTAAGATTTCAGGACAAATCCTTAATTCTAACTGGATTCAATGGTTTATTCTAATCCTCATAACTTCACAAAAATCGATCAAAAGAATACCTCTTCAGAGTTATATAATTAAGTACCAATACTTTGCACCAAAACAGTGTTTTGCGATAAAAGAGAACGATATACAATTTTATAGAGGATCAGATGAATTTGTCCCATAAAGTTAAAATGTAAGAATCAATTCTTGGATAAAAACTTCTATATTTTCGCAAAATCCATCTCCTATTTTGTCACTATTTTTATAAAAACTTATTCTAAAACTGGAACAAGTTCTTATCGCTTAATTTTTCTAATAAAATACAATTCAGTTTCGGGACATTCTGTAAATCTCAATCGTAAAATCCAAAAACTCTGTTAGTAATTTCTAATCCTTAGAGTAACTTTAACTTAGGCGAGAGTTGTAGACCCATCTTTATAAAATTGAGTACCGTTAATTCTATCGCAAAACGCTGATTCCATGTAAAATATTAGGTATTTTTATTATATAGTTATGAGTAATAGAATCCATAAAAATAATACTACACAAACTTGTTACAAAACTTAGAATGTAAGATCTACTTCAAAAAGCCAATCATTCCGGCTTTTGAAAACTTCTACATCTTTATAAAACCGACCGTTAATTTTTAGTACGAATCAGAATAGTAAATAGAAAATCAACTTTACATTATTATAAAGATCGATAAAGTTCAACCCATTTCAAAAAGAGAATCAACCCGGCACTTATAATTTAGAAAAGAGACAGAATAAAATAAAATCCTTAAATTAAGATTTGATTGATTAGATATAAAAACGAAAAAGAACTTGGAAATTTTTTTCTAAGAATTTCAGATAACTTGACAAAGAAAGAACTCAAAAGGAAAAATTAAAGAATATGAGTCAGAACAAAGCCCTTGAATTCCATCACCACAGAGACCTAGATCTTTACAGCAATCTTAAAGATCTAAATCATTCCGTTTTGGAAAACATTCCAGTTCATTATCGATTTCATAATCTTACAGAAAACGTAGATTCTACCATCAGTAGAACTTTAGATCGTTATTTAATTCAACTTGATATTATTTACGTAAGAGATTCGGTTCTTACAACTCTAAAAGAAACCATCGCCAATTCTATCAAAGCGAACATCAAAAGAATTTATTTTCAGGAATTGAAAGCGGACATTCATAACCCTACGATTTACAAACAAAAGATTCCAGGTTTTAAAAAGGACTACTTAGACAATAAAGAAAAATATGAAGAACTTCTTTTTAAAAACAACTTCGTAGTCTTGGTATCTTTTATCTATAATAAGGATATGATTCGAATCAGAGTGATGAATAACGTAAAACTTAGTCCCACCGAAGTGGAAAGAATCAACCAAAGGATCGAAAAAGCAAGACTTTACAACGATCTCGCAGAAGCTTTTTTAGAAGCTGGGGACGAAACGGAAGGAGCGGGACTAGGACTTGTCATGTCTCTGATGATGTTAAAAAACGACGGACTTTCTGCAAGTTCTTACAAAATAGAAAGCCAAGGAAACAATACGAGCGTTATCATTGATATTCCCCTGAATGTTTCAAAAGAAAATCTTCAACTTCAAAAAACTCAGGACATCCTAAAAAACATAGACGGACTTCCCACCTTTCCGAAATCGATCCAAGACATTCAGGCGATGATCGCAAAACCAAATTCTTCTATCAATCAAATTGCAGAAGTGATCAAAAAGGACGTAGCACTTTCTGCGAATATTCTAAAACTTGCAAATTCAGCCGCTTTTATCCGCGCTAACAAAGTAGAATCTTTAGACAGGGCTATTCAACTTATCGGTCTCAAGGAACTCAGTCAGCTTTTATATTCCCTTGGGACCAAACAAATTTTAGAAGGTAAATATCCAGCCTTCCTTTCGATCTGGGAAAAATCCAATCAATGCGCTTTTTATTGTAAACTGATCGCGTCTAGAATCAATCTTCCTAAAGATACGGTCAGCAATCTCGTGTCCGCCGCTTTGTTGCACGACATAGGAGAAATCATTCTACTTTCTTTGGAGGAAAGAACAATGAATAACATCGGTAAAATATCCGCCTCTAAAGAGATAGCGTCTGCTGTTACTATGGAAGAAGCTGCATTAGGAATTACTCATACAAAAGTGGGAGCATTGATCGCCGAAAAATGGAATTTTCCGGATCTATATTCAAAATCGATGGAATATCATCACAGACCTTTGATCGTAGAGGAGGAATTCATTTCTTACATTTATCCGATCTATCTCGCAGACATGATGATCAAGATCAATAACGAAGAGGCAAAGTTTGGTGAAATTCCCGAAAAAATTCTTCAATTCTGTAAATTTGAACATTCGGGTGAATTTCACTCTTTTAGAACCAAGGCTCTGGAAAGTTTTTTAGCGAGAGTTGAATAAAAATTCAAAACACGATTACACTTTTAAAAAACGTCCTTTAATTTTGAACTTGTATCAACGGTATTTCTTTATAAATTTCTAATAAACTACTGAAACTTCTACAAATTATGTTCGATCTAAATATTTGCAGAATTCCCAGTAGTTCTTCAATAAATCTTTAGGCTTTAAGGATCAGCTTTTTATACACAAAGTGCATATCAAAAAACAGAAACTACAGACGTATCATCTTTTTCAAAAAACGACTCGGATCTTAGATTAGATTCAAAATAAAATACATCCTTAATTTCCGGAATACTACGAAATAGGTTTAGAATTTTATCCGGTTCTTCAGTTTTAAGTATGATCATTATATTTTGGAATTCACTTTCAACATTCCGTTGTAACCGCCAATCCAACCAATCAATAGACTTACGAGATAAAATACCTATCATACGTAAAATTGTTCCCGAACCTTCTTCGGAAGAAATATAAAAAGTATAATATTTTGTTTCAATATTTTCATACAAAGTCATAAAATAAACTCCTATATTGTAATATATTAATAAATCATTTTGTGGCCAGAGGGCGATTTAAACCTCCACCGATATAAAACACCGGTTTATTAGCTTCCGATAGTAATTTCTTAAAAGTTTTCTTCCATTCTAGATCGATCGTATCAGTAAATTTTATTTTCTGAATATTCCAAAATTCTTTTTCTTTAGAAATATCCCAATCAATCTTAGCAGAAGCCACATCTTTCGGAACGTCAATCCAGACCGGACCGGGCCTACCTTCTATAGAAGTCATCCAAGCCTGAGGGAGAATTCGGATCAAGTCCTCGACTTTTTTCACTAAATAACTTCTTTTAGTAATCGGAACGGACAAACTAAAAGTATCAATTTCCTGAAATGCGTCCGTGCCAATCATAGAAACCGGCACCTGTCCAGTGATCACGATTCGAATCCATCTTTGCATCTGCAACCGCAGTAATTAAGTTAGTAACTCCCGGTCCCGAAGAAGCAAAACAAACTCCGGGTTTTCCATTTGCCCTTGCCATTCCACCGGCTATAAAACCCGTACCTTGTTCATGTCTAGCAAGAATATGTCGAATTTTACTTCCGTATAACGTATCGTAGATGGGAAGACTGGCTCCTCCTGGAATTCCGGAGACGATTTCGACTCCCGCAAATTCTAAAAATCGAACAATAAACTCCGCTCCGTTTAAATACATACTTATTTCCTTAATCGTCTTTAAAATCACCATGAACCCTAAAAATAAAAAAGCCTCCCTGGCTTTACACCAGAGGAGGCTTTTCTTAGGATTGCGCCTGAAGTAAATCTCTACAGCGTAAAGCAACGTCCCGGTGTTCCGAAGACCACCACTAACATAAACACAATGCTGTTTACTGACATGGATGCAATTACGTGATTGAGATTCATAAAATGAGTTCTGCTACCAACAAAAATAAAAAACGATTCACTTTACAAGCATTTTTTAGAAAGATCATTATGATTCTAATTGGAATTTTGTATTCCCCTACTCAAAACTATATAATAAAGTATTTAGTTTTTTGTGCTGAAACAGGCTTTGCAATAAAAATTACGGTACTCAATCTTATAAGGATCAGTAATTTAAAACCACAAAACAAATTTCCAACAATAACTTTAAAAACTAAACTATATGTCTTCAATAGATAGAATACTATCCAGAACAATATAAATAAAAATATCGTAAATTTTTATTACAAAAGCTCATCTGAGTACAAAACATTAAATACACAGTTATCAGTAAAAACCGTTTCAAAAAATTTAGAAAAAATCCTGCTTTCTCGGACATTGTCCCTAGATAAAATGACGCTTTCGTATATTCTTTAATTCTAATTATAGGAAGGAAAATTCAAATGACAAAAGTTACTCTGAAAGGCAACCCAGTACAACTCGAAGGAAAAATTCCATCTCCAGGAGACAAGGCTCCGGACTTCAAAGCGATCAAACAAGATCTTTCTGAATTTAGTCTTAAAGATTATGCGGGCAAAGTAAAAATACTCGTAGCGGTTCCAAGTTTAGATACTTCCGTCTGCGCTCTCGAAACCAAAGCATTTAACGAAAAAGCAGCTGGAATGTCCGACGTAACAACCCTGGTAATCTCCGGAGATCTACCTTTTGCAATGGGCCGTTTTTGTACTACGGAAGGAATCAATTCTCCGAACCTAATAACGGGATCTCAATACAGAGATTTTTCATTTTCAAAAGCTTATGGAACTCATATCGCAGACGGACCGCTCAAAGGACTTTCTGCAAGAGCAGTTTTTGTATTAGATAAATCGGATACGGTTCGTTATGTGGAAATCGTACCCGAAATCACGACGGAACCGAACTACACAGCTGCAATCGCGGCCGTCAACGCAGCACTTTAAGAAAACCGAATATTCTCGGTTTATTCTGTTTATGAATCAAGCCGAGAATATTTCAAAAGATACATTTAAATCTAACGTGATTTAGACTTAAAAAAGTGAGATAGAAGTATGAACTTTTAAAATTTGTTCTTAAAATCGTGATTTGTAGTAGTTCCCAGATTTTAAAAATCCATTTTCCAACTTTTTTCAGAAAAATGAATCATGACCAAACTGACGTTAAACTAAGTCTTACTAAAAAACATCTCAAGAACCCATTTCACTTTTGGAAATTTAGACATTCAAATTTTTAGAAAAAATATAGATCCGTAGTTTTATAATAAAATCAATTAATAATATATAATAGAGCTTTTGAAAAATTCCATAGTGAGAGTAACAAAAACTGCTTCAATCGACAGTTTCCATAAAATGGAAAATAGCTGGAGAATTCATTTTTCAACAACTCTATTGTGAGATCAGCCAATAAATCGGAGTTAAATGCAGTTTTTTGAAAATGCCACATCTTTGGTAAAATCGATATAAAACTTTTAATGCTATTTTTATGCGTCCGAGTAGTAAATAGTTAAACGTATTTTTAACTCGAAAACGCGTTCAATGAAAATCAAAATTAGTCTAAACTTTGTAGATAGGGCACTTCATCCTATTTAAAAAACTATTAATTTCAAATTATATGTTACTATATAATGATATTTAAAAAGGAGATAATACTTTAAAATTATGTTAAGTATTTTCCAAGAGAAAAAAATAAAAAGATGAAAAGACTCGAAAATTTTTACAAGGTGTTATTGTGTTTTCCTGTTTTTGTTTTTAAATTGCCTACCAGAACAACAATCTACTCTTATCTTTATTTTCAAACGATCACATTTTCGAATTGGTAAGAGATAAATCCGCGAAACAAACCAAACCGAACCAAAAGTATTTCTCTGTGACTTTGATATCCCAATCAAACGGAAAAAAAGTTCAAGCAGATCCTGATCAACCAAACGGATGGTTAAAAGTAAGTGCCGAGAGCGATACGAAGTTTAATTTAACGTGAGTTCGACATAAGAAAACCGGGGCGAATCCGGCTTGCCACAGGTAGCCATAACCTTACCCACAAGTATTTAGATTTCAATATTAAATCTTGTGGGAATTACGACAAATCCTCTGTAAAACTGAGTTCCCGCCCTTATTTTTGGGTGGGGGCAACTCAATGAATTGCTTCCCATGGGTCGCAATTCAGGTGGAGAAATTCGGAAGACTTTTCTCTATCAGAAAAACATGCTTTTTGCAAGTAAAAAGACTCATTCTTGTCGGAACACTTGAAAAATGTGCGTTTTTGAGCCTTATGATTCTAAAATCCTATTCAACTTGTGGGTAAGGTTATGATAGAGAGCGTTCTGCTTTAGTTCAATTCTGATTCTAAAATCTTCTTCAACTTGTGGGGTTGGTTATGATAGATAGCATTCTGCTAAAGTTCCCTCGCATCGATTCCTTCGTATTAGGCCGAACTCACGTTAAATACAACGATGGATCTAACAATCTTGAAATTATAAGCCCAAGCCGAACTTGTTTAAAATCAGGAGACACCGTAATGTTCATAGACTGGGATACTTCTTTTGGAGGTTATTATTTTCTTACAAATTGGAATGGAGGTGAATATATCTTTCTTTGGGACGAACTCCGAAGCCTAAGAACAACCTTTATTATTGAACTTCAAACCGACAACAACGAATAAATCCAAAATGAAATCTTCACAGTTATATCGAGGAGAAATACTCACTGATTGTTTTTACGATTTTAATTCAAAAATTAAACACTCATAACTATATAATAAAGTACCTAATATTTTACATGGAATCAGCGTTTTGCGATAGAATTAACGGTACTCAATTTTATAGAGATCAGTAATTTTTTAAAGAATATTATAATTTTATAATCAATAAAATAGAGTTGTTGAAAAATGAATACTCCATCTGTTGCCGCTGCATTGAAATTGACAATTGAAGTAGTTTTGCCAAACTCTACTGTAGAATTTTTCAACAACTTTAATATTTATAAAAATAATTTTTAACGTGAATTCGGTATAACGCAGAAGGGATTGATATGGTAGAACTCAAATTAAGTTATATAGTAGTTTTGAGATAAGTGTGAATTAAATGCTAAAAATTCGAATCGCTTCGGAAAGATCGGGAGCAGTACGAAAAAGAGCTTTGAGCCTGGTCAGCTCGAGCATTTTTTCTATCTGTGGTGGTAACGAATAAAGAGCAAGTCCAGCACAGGGAATTTTACTCAATCGATTCTGAGCCCCGATAAAAGTGGCAATTCCAGAAGAATCCATAGTGCGTACACCCGAAAGATCTATTAGAAGAATATAAATCTTTTTTTCAATAAGTTCATTAAAAGTATCTTTCAATTCTTTTGCAGAAAATAGATTGATGTCTCCTTGGACCTGGATGATAACAGCGGGACCGGGAAGAGTTCCAGAGGAAGAGATATTTTCAATCGAAATTTTCATCTCGTTATTTTTGTGGCTCATCGAATTGGGTTTAGTTTCCATAATCCATCTCCGAGAAAGTCTGAGGCCTATTATCCATATCAATCCATAAATTCAATAACAAATGAGAAATAATTTTTTGATGAGCTCTAAAAGAATCAAAATGTTTTGCGAATTTTAGAAACATCATAAAAGCAGAACGAGTTTTGAACATAACAAATAGACCGAAAGAGATTTAAAAAATCAAACAAATAGAATTCAATTTTAAGAAACGAATATAAATTTTTCCCAATAAGTTAGCAATCTTATAGATTTTTTTAAAGTATGTAAGTTAAAAGCGAGCTTTTTCCTAAAAAACCCAAGCGACGGAATTAAAACTACAAAGGTTTAGTATGTTTTAGACAGCATAAAGTCACATTTAGAACCAAAACTTATGATTACACATCTTATTAAAGAATAGAATATTTCGAAACAACCCCAAATTTTAGATGTTCGATGATTGAATTCTAAGTAGTCAAGAAACGATTCACTCAAAAAAGGCTGTTATTCTTTATAAAAAACCTCAATAAAATCCAAAAAGTCAAATCAGATTCCGCATGAAATCGCTGTTTTGCGAAATCATTATTAAAAATACATTTTATATAAATTTCTTTAAGAAATTTTTTTCCTACTGATCTCTATAAAGTTGAGCACCGTTAATTTTATCACAAAACACTGATTTCATACAAAATATTAGGTACCTTATTTTATAGTTCTGATTAATAGAATTTTTGAAAAATTCCATAGTGAAGATTCGTAAAATTGCTTCAATTGTCCATTTCAATCTAATACAAACAGATCAAGAATTAATTTTTCAACAACTCTAATATTAACATGAGCAGAGTCGTAAGAAAGTCGGGGCATGTCAGAGTTTCATTTTAAGCGAATACTTTTCTGTAAAAAATGAACTTTATAAAATCAGTCTCTCAGTTTAACGCCAAACACTTGTTAAACTGAGAAGTATTGAAATTTATTTTTTAAATTTTGTAAAAACGGATTTTGATCCAAACAAACCCGTTCTTGATTATGAACGATAACCAATCAAAACGTAGTCACACAACGAGTCACCATATTCCCGGATTTATCATTTGCCAAAACAGCTCCCGTTGAAAACGAAATAGCAATTGCGAAACCTTTATTACTATCATATGTAGTAGAGGTCCAATATAAACCATTAGCCGTAATTGGAAAAAAAACTGAATCAATAGCAGGTAACATAAGAACAGCATTGCTATAATCTACAATACTTAAAAGTTCGTTAATATTCGGTAATCTCCAAACTCTTCCTGCCAAAACTTTGCCATTGCAATTACCACGTGCAGCATTCCAATCCATAGCAGTCGGCGCAGTGAATCCACACCCCGGACCCTGTCCTTCCGTGCATTGAGACCAAAGAAGTCCAGTATTTAGGTCTCGAATGGTTCCATCCAATTGATCTACAAAAGAAGGTGCAGGCATCGCGTTTCCAGAAACACAACGTAAACCGAGAGGAGTTACTTGTGTTATACTAGGTATCCTCACGTTAATAGGTGGCGTAATCGCAAAATTGATCGCCCAATTATTTCCCGCAACTTTAGAGTCTACAGTACTCGTCATATAACTGGTCCCAGTAAACGTTTTAGAAGGAAAAAACGCGTTATCAATATGAGGATTATTTGTATAGTGAATGATAGAACCAAGCTCTTTTACCGCGGGAATTCTCCAATTGGTTCTACCAGCATATCCTTCCCCACCGTTGAGAGTATTCAATTCGGCACAACTTCCAGGTAACCCTCCATTTGAATCCGCCCAGTTCATTGGAACTGCAACGCCACCGGCACAGTCTGAACCGGTCTGACCTTGTGCACAAGCTTTCCAAGTAAGTCCATGCAGAGGATCAAATATAGTATAATCGGAAGTAAATTTACAGTGCTGGGTCGGTCCTACAAAATTACGAGCATTTGGAATATTATTGAAACTTCCATCAGAGCCTGGCAAACCAAACGTACAATCTTGAGCAAATCCACCTCCATCCCAACAAAGAGTCTGCCCCGTATCAAAAAGTGCACCTGGATTAAAAGGACCGGCGGGTGCGGGACATTGAGAATTATTGTTATTGTTTCCCTGATCTTGGCCCTGTTCGGCAGTAGAATTTATATTTTGTAAATACTGCAATATAACATAGGGCGGATCCAACTTAGTCGGAGCCTTTATACAGAAAAAGAGTGGGAATATAGAAATAAAAAGAAAATATTTATACATAATCTTTAACCTAATGCGCTCCTTTTTCAAAACAGAAACGGTTCTCGAAATAATTTTCATCTTATAGTATGAACTATTTTATTTTAGATTTTTTTAAAAAAAGAGTCACTTTATAGTAAATTATATTTTTATTTCGGATTTTTATGAAGCAAAATTTAAAATTTAAAACATTCAAATTATATTTTGGATTTAGATTTTTTTGATTTTTTAATAAACAGGTCTTTGAGAACCAAAAGAATCTTGTAATCAAGCATTTTACTGATAATTAACGTGGTGTGACAACCGAGATGAATCCGACTCTCATAAGTTCTGGTCATAAATTACATACGAGAACATAATACAATAATCGTCTTTAGTTTTAATATAGAATGCAATCCGTAGATCTTACCACAAGTTGAAAGAAGATTTTAGAATCAAAATAACTCAATACAACGCTCTCTATGAATCGCGTTGTGGGGTGGGAACTCAGTTTTACAGAGAATTTGTCGTAATTCCGACAGATTTGTATTGAGATCCAAATACTTGTTATGGTAGAGCGTTCTGCTGAGTTTCCCCGCATCGATTTCTTTCGCGTTATATCCAAAACCACGTTAATTATATAACAAAGTATCTAATATTTTCCATTTAAACAGACTTTTTGAAATAAAATTCGTGGGTACCATTTAACGTGAACTCGATGTAGAAAACCCATGATTTTGAAAAAATTGAAATCTGAACTTTACAGATCGATTCTTTCAATGTGGGAACTAACACAATTTATAAAATAAAAGCTGATAACACTTGAATCTATCGTATTCAAGTGTGGGAGCTATTACAAATCACGATTTTACAAATAAATTCTAAAATTGTAGGAACTCATACTTTTTAGAAAATTTTTATTCAGCTGAATTCACGTTAAAATTGGATTTAAATTTTGATGACCGCAAAACAGCGGTTTTGTGCAGAAATCAGATGGACGATGATTCTTTTTGTATTTTATAGTAGTTCCCACAATTTTCAAAGTTTAACTGGCAATTCGCGATTTGTGAGAGTTCCCACAGATTAAGTCGCATTACAAATTTTTAAACATTTATTTTTTATGGAAAAATCAGGTTTTTATAAAACGAATCTTACACTAACTCAAGTTATTTAGAATAAAGTTTATTTTTTAAGATATAATCCAAAACTTTTTTTGAAATCAGATTGGGAATTTTAAATTGAAAAAAAGACTTTCTTAAATCCGTAGAAGTCACTGGAATTAAAGGATTTTTCAAAAACTGAAATTGAATCAGAGAGTTGAGATGAGAATTCAGCGGGACTTCTTTCGAGAACCTACGAAACACAAAAATTTTTTCTACTTCTGTGAGAATCTTTTTCCAATCCTTCCATTTGTGAAAATTGGCATAATTGTCTTCTCCGATCAAAAGCACAAATTTTCGATTTGGGTATATAGTTTTTAATTCTTGGATCGTTTGAATCGTATAACTAGGACCGCCACCACGGTTCAATTCCAAATCCAAAATTCGAATGGATTGCGAAAAATCGGAAACAAATAGATTCAACATTTCTAATATATTTTCGGGCAAAGAAATTTTTTCTTCTTTAAGAGGGTTCTGGCGGTTTGGAATCACAAAAACTTCCTTACAATCCGGAACTTCCCCAAAAAAAGACTTTAAAATTTCTGAATGTCCTTCGTGAGGAGGATCAAAACTTCCCCCAAAAATTCCAGTAAGGATGGAAGAATCCAAAAATCAACCTCGGATCTGTCCGTTCCCGGTAACATACGTTGTTGTGGTAGTAAGATGAACTAAACCCATCGGACCACGGACGTGTAGTTTCCCGGTAGAAATTCCTACTTCGGCCCCTAACCCAAATTCTCCACCGTCATGAAACCGAGTGGAACAATTAATAAACAAAGCCGCTGAATCCAAAGAGTTCGTGAAAATTCTAGCCGTGTTTAAATCTTCCGTGACAATCGCTTCCGTATGACCAGAAGAAGTTTTTTCGATAAACGTCAACGCTTCTTCTAAAGAAGATACCGTCTTGACGGAAAGACGAAGATCTAAAAATTCTTCTAGATAATCTTGTTCTTTAGCCGGTTTTCCCTTTGGATACAAAGCAAGAGCCGAAGGATCCAGTAATAGTTCTACACCTTCTTTTGCAAGCGCCTCTAATAATTCTTTCCTAAATGGATAGCCGTTATGAAGAATTAAATTCTCAGTAGAATTACATACTCCGGGCCTTTGCACCTTAGAATTGACCACGATCGGAATTACTTTTTCCGGATCTGCATCTTGATCGATATAAAGGTTACAAACTCCCTTATCGTGTTTGACAACAGGAATTTTAGAATTTTCTGAAACAAATCGAATCAACCCCTCTCCTCCTCTAGGAACCACGATGTCTATTAAAGAAGTCTGTTGAAGAAAAGGGATCATAAAGGAACGATCCGTTTTATCTACGAAAGTGACAGAACCTATATCAACTTCCTCTTTTATTAGAATTTCATGAAATAATTTTATTAGAATTTCGTTGGAATAAAATGCCTCGCTCCCACCCCTAAGAATACAAGCATTTCCCGATTTAAAAGAAAGGGCACCTACGTCGATGGTTACGTTTGGACGGGATTCGTAGATGACCATCACTACCCCAAGCGGAACTCTCCTAGTTACTAGTTCTAGACCGTTTGGAAGGGTTATACCTCTTGTCACCTCTCCGATAGGATCCGGAAGCACTGCGATCTCACGAACTGCAGAAGCCATAGTAAAAATCCTTTTTTCGTTTAAAAGTAAACGATCCATCAATGCAGAAGAAAGTTGTTTTTCCTTTCCGTCTCTCAGGTCCAATTCGTTAGCCGAAAGTATTTCTGTTTTACGTTTTTCTAATATATCAGCTAAACTCAAAAGAATTTTATTTTTTTTGGAAGAAGAAAGTTGTTTCAGAATTTTTGAAGCCTTTTTGGCCCGAGAACATAAGTCCTGGACATATTCAATTTCCTTCATAAATGATTCCCTCCGTTCCCGTTCCTATTTTTACGGATGATTTCTTTTACATCCTCTTCAGAAAAAACGCGGCTTCCAGAAGGAGCAACTAACGTTCCTATTAAATTTTTTTCTAAAAACTCACGAATCACGTGCATTTTTTTTCCATTTAGAATCGCGGTCGGAATTCCCGCCTCAGATAACAAACCCGCAGATTTAAGTTTAGTGAACATTCCACCTGTACCAGGTCCACTAGGACCACCCGCAAGGCCTAAATCTTCTTTGGAAATTTTCTCCAAAAAAGGTACAACTTTCTCTTCTTTCAAAAAACCTTCCACACCCGTAAGTATGATCAAAAGATCAGCCTCTACGATTAAACTTACCAAAGCGGAAAGCATATCATTGTCTCCAAAATTTACTTCTTCGGTTGCAACGGAATCATTTTCGTTTACCACCGGAAGTATTCCCCATTCTAAAAGTTGGGTAAACGTGTTCTTTAGATTTTTATAACCTTCTTTAGATTCCAAATCCAAAACCCCAAAAAGGATCTGCGCGATACTCAAATTGACTTTGGAAAAAAAACTGTCATAGAGATTGACAAGTCTATTTTGACCCATTGCGGCTAACGCTTGTTTTTCGGAAAGTGAATCCTGAGAAGAAATTGTAGAAGGAAGTTCGCTTAACAAAAGCCTTCCTCTTGCAATTGCTCCCGAAGAAACTAAGATCACCTTCTTTCCTAGATCTCTAAGATAACGAATATCACTTACTAATTGAAATAGAAAATCGTTTACCTCAGATGGAAGTCCGGAAAGCCTTGCCGAACCTACTTTGATAACGATTTTTTCCGCGTTACGGATCTTTTCAGAAAGTGAGTTTCGTTCCGGTTTCATTCTATTTTTATCCTTTAACTTTCGAAAATATCCGATTCATCCGAAGAGATAGGCTTTGTATCTTTGATTGGATTTAGAATCTTTTCGATTTCATTTTTGAAAAAAGTTTCATCCATATTTTCTAAAAGTTCTTCTAAATTTATTTCTTGATCTGCGGAAATCGCAACTACCTTTCCTAAGTGTGATACCTTCGCGATCACATCCTTTGTAAACTCAGGATCATTCCAAATATCGATCTTATTCAATACGATCAGATAAGGTCGATTTAATAATTCTGGATTATAAGTGGAAAGTTCGTTTCGAAGCATCTTAAGATCTTCTTCAATGTCGAGAGAAGATGCATCAAACAAATATAATATTCCTTTGACTCTTTCGATATGACGCAAAAAAGAGAGTCCAAGTCCGATCCCCATACTAGCACCTTCGATAATTCCGGGAATATCAGCGATGGTAAAACGGAAAATATCTCCTCTTCGTTTAACAACGCCTAGGTTAGGAGAAAGTGTTGTAAACGCGTAACCTGCTATCTTTGGATGTGCGTCTGTAATTTTAGAGATCAAAGTAGATTTGCCTGCATTCGGCAAACCTACAATTCCCACGTCCGCTAACAATTTGAGAGAAAGACGCAGGAATTTATATTCTCCTTCTTCGCCCGGTTGTGCAAAACGTGGAGTTTGATTGGTGGAAGTTTTAAAATGTGCATTCCCCTTTCCCCCTCTACCTCCACGTACTACTACAAATTCTTGGGAATCGGATACAAAATCGAATAGTAGGTCCCCCGTTTCCTCGTCATAGATTTGTGTTCCGAGAGGAACAAACAAAACCAAGTCTTCTCCTTTTTTACCGGAACAGTTATCTCCTACTCCGGGGAATCCCGCTTGGGCTTTAAATTTTCTTTTAGATAGATATTTATCCAGGGTATACATGGAAAGATTGGGACGAATGACCACATTCCCCCCGATTCCTCCGCCTCCTCCGTCCGGACCTCCAAACTCGACGTATTTCTCTCTGCGGAAATGAACGGACCCAGCTCCT
The DNA here is from genome assembly GCF_000243695.2 of Leptospira kirschneri serovar Cynopteri str. 3522 CT. Taxonomy (NCBI): domain Bacteria; kingdom Pseudomonadati; phylum Spirochaetota; class Leptospiria; order Leptospirales; family Leptospiraceae; genus Leptospira; species Leptospira kirschneri. Next base: position 28,632 of record NZ_AHMN02000006.1, read on the forward strand.
CCGTGACCGGCGAAAACTTCTATGGCGACTTCATCTACAAAGGATTCCATAATATTTGAATATTCTAAATTTTGAAACTGATTAAAAAACAAAAAACCGCAGAGTCCGGACCCAGAAACGGGCAGGAAACTGCGGTTCATCCGGTTCGAATTGAACTATGAAGGTTATTCCGGGTAAACGGAAACCTGCATTTTTAATTTGGTAACCATTTCGAACTTCACTTTTCCGGTCACAAGCGCGAATAACGTGTGATCTTTACCGAGTCCTACGTTGTTGCCTGGACGGAATTTTGTTCCTCTTTGGCGAACTAAAATGTTTCCTGCGAGAACGGATTCTCCTCCAAAACGTTTTACCCCTAATCTCTGGGAATTTGAATCCCTACCGTTTTTCGAGGATCCTCCACCTTTTTTATGTGCCATTTTCTAGTACTCCTATCAGTTCAATTTCTGTCGGATATTGGTTCTTTAGATTTTTTAATCCGGAGAGAACCAAATCGAAACTATTTTGTATCAATACATCTTGTCCAAGAACTTCAAACCGAAGATACCCATCTCGGATTTCAGCAGGTTTTGTTTTGCCGGATTGTAATAGGTACAGATATAATGTCTGAACCAAAACCGAAACGGCAGAACAAAGAAGATTCTCGCCTTTTTTTCCAAGAGAAATGGAGGAATGTCCCTCACTTTCCAAGGAAGAATAAAATTCTCCAGTCCGAGTAATCCGAATTCGGATCAAACCGCAGAAAGAGAAACTACTTTTACTTTTTGGAGCTGTTGTCTGTGGCCCCAAGCTTTTTGATAGTTTTTTCTTCTCTTATAAACGTATCCATGGATTTTATCCCCTTTTACGTCTTCGAGTACTTTTAAAGAAACCCGAGCAGTTTTCAATTCAGGCTGCCCGATATGAACTTTATTGTTGGATTCCGCGAAAAGTAATACTTTTGCGTCAAAGGATTCACCCGCGTTTTTGCCGGTTTTTTCGGTCAGAAATTCCTGATCCTGGGTTACCTTATATTGTCTGTTTCCAACTGAAATAATTGCGTACATTTCTTTCCGGCCTATTTTGGAGTCGTTTTCAACCAATTTGGTCGACAAGACTTGTCGGTCAAGGGGAAATTCGATCCTATGATATTGGAAAGGAATTCTTTTTACTCAAGGAGCTATATAATCAAGTACCGAACCCAATTCACTTGCACTTCAAGATTAGAGTTGTTGAAAAATGAATTTTCCATCTGTTTTTGTTTCATGGAAACGGTTAATGAAAGCAGTTTTACGAATCTCCACTATGTGGAGTTTTCAACAGCCTTATTAGGAACTCAATTTGATAGAGATCCATAATAATAAGTACCATCATCTGAAGTTCGGAATTTTTTCTAAATTTTATGTTTGATGAGTTCCTAGTTTTTCTAGGATCTAATTGAAACTTGATCGGATTTCGCCCTAAGATTCGTTCAAATTGGAACAAGTTTCCAAGAGTTGTTTCATTATTACAAAACATTGATATTATCTATGAATTACTAAAATCTGAAATCATTTCCAAATTCCAAAGAGACTTGTACTGAAATCTTTGGATATGTGGGAACTCATATACAAGCTTAATATTCGAAAATTCATCAACTTGCGAAATAGACGTAACACGTAAGAACTCCTACAAAAGAAATAGTCGAATAACTCTGAAAAGACGGTTTTGTAGGTATTCTTTACGCCAACTCATACTATAATAACGCGAGTTCCGCGTAAGAAAATGAGAAAGAATTTCTAAAAGTATGAGTTCCTACAATTTTAGAATTTATTCGTAAAATCTTGATTTGCAGTAGTTCCCACATCATTTTACAGACAAACCTACGTTTTGTAATAGTTCCCACATTTGAATACGACAGATTCAATTGTTATAAACTTCTATCTTTTAAATTACGGTAGTTCCCACAGATTACGTCTCTTTTTATCTTTTTTGCGATTTTAAATCATATTTTTCCGAACGAAATTTTGCAGTAGTTCCCACATTTAAAAAATCAATCTATAAAGTCCAAATCCAAACTTTTTTCAGAATCCCTTCACGAACTCACGTTATAATAATATTTCTTGTAAAACGATTACAAAAATTCCCATAACCTTGTTAGAATTACAGTTGTATTTTGAAATGTAGGAACTCGCACCATTCATAAATTTTAAAAACCTATTTTGAATTCATTTAGGGTTTACTGTAAATGTAGGAATTGCGATATTTAATTAGAAATTTCTAAAGGATTATTGTTTCAACTTTTTGAATATCCTACATTCGTTTTTTTCCGTAAAAATTAAGTCTTATTTAAAATTTAAAGACTTACACCAAACTCGCGTCAATTAGAATCATAGGCTTGTTTCAGTTTGGCAATGTCGATTTTATCCATTTGCAACATTGCCTGTAATACCCTCTGTGATTTTTTAGGATCTTTATCTTGTAGGTAATCTCCTAAAATTAGTGGAATGATCTGCCAACTTACTCCGAACTGATCCTTTACCCAACCGCATTTTTGTTTTTCTCCTTGGAAGGAAAGTTTTTCCCAATACTCGTCTATTTCTGCTTGTGTCTCGCACTTTACAAAAAAAGAATATGCTTCACTGAACGTGAAAGTATGATCCAAACCGCTATCTATTGCCATTAAATCCTGACCGGCAATTGAAAATACGGAACGTTGAACAGTTCCTTCTTTTTCGCCTTTATCTTTCGCATAACGTTGTATATCTTTTATTTTAGAATTTGGAAATCGAGAAGTATAAAAACGAATCGCTTCTTCCGCCTTTCCGTGTTGTTTTCCCACGAACATTAAAAATGGCACTAGATCATTTCCTTCTTTCGATAAATGAACCTGCCAAGAAACTCCAAATTTGTCCTGCAGCCAACCAAACTTTTCGCTGAAAGGATACTCTTGAAGTTCCATCAACACAATTCCTTCTTGAGACAAAGAAGCCCATATCTTTTCTACTTCTTTGGAAGTTTGACAAGATAGAAAAAAGGAAATCGCAGGTGTGAATTTAAAATGAGGACCTCCGTTGAAAGATAAAATCTCCTTTCCGGAAATTGCAAACGTAGCGGACATTACCATGTCACCGGTTTGATTTTGACTTAAAAGCTTCCAATCAGAAAAAGTAGAAGCATAGAGCTTCAACGCTTCTCCTAAATTATTATCGAACATCAAAAATGGTGTTATCTTTTGCATTTGGTTTGGATATATTCGGAAATTTTAAATTTCTTTTATTTTTTTTAGTCAATAGAGCTGTTAAAAAATTCCATAGTGAAGATTCGCAAAATTGCTTCAATTGTCCATTTTACTGAACTCTATAAAATTGAGTACAGTTAATTTTATCATAAAACGCTGATTCTATGTAAAATATTAGGCACTTTATTATATAGTTATAAAGTAATACAACGGAAACAAATCAAGAATTAATTTTTCAACAACTCTAATAATTACTTTGAAATCCTTCATAAACTTTGCAAATAGATTTGATTCCGCAAGATCCACAGAGTTCCCTCAGATACTTTGATTTACACTTTTTTAAAATTCCCAAACGACTCAACGCGAAATCCCCTTTTACAGGATCATCCGGAAAGATTGTACGAAAAAAATCGGTGATCTCTTCTGCTTTTTTCCAATCGGAAGTACGACGAGAACTCAGATTTAAAACACTTGCAATTCTTTGAATATGCACGTCCAAAGGAAATTGTAACTCCGAAGGAGAAATCGAGGAATAAATTCCAAAATCAGGAAATTCTTTTCGAACCATCCATCTTAGAAACATAGAATATCTTTTTAAAGAAGTAGATCGGATTCCTTGACCGATTAAAAATTTATATCCGTAACTTTCAGTTTGATTAGAATCGATTTTTGAAGATACTTTCAAAAATCGAAGTTGAAACGATAAAATTCTACGCCTTAAAGAACCACCTTCTAAAAAAGATTTTTGATCTCTTGAAGAAAGTTGAAATTCCCCTTCTTCAGGCAAGGAAAAAAGAGATTCAAGTTTATGGTCTTTAGTAGCTCTAAGTTGATTTTGAATCGTTTGCAAAAAAAGAAAAACGTCTGCAGGTTTTTGAAAACGATACGGCTTGAGATCTTTTTGAATCGACTTAAGATCCTCGTTCAAAAGAAAACGATAGGGAGAATTTCCACAAATTGCAAAGATACGTCTGAGATGATCCTTAATCGCGGTAACGTTTCCGTAAGAAAACAATGCAGATATAAAACCGGAAATTTCTCTATCTCTAAAATCAGAAAAAGCGTGTGGAAACTCGATCGGATCGGATCTGAGATACTCCGCAGTCTGGTATTCTAAAAGTAAAGTTTCCAGTACTCTTTTAATTTTTTGAGAAGATCGATTCAAGACTCTTTTTTCTTTTTAGTCGCTAAGAAAGTTCTAGATTGTAACTCTTTCGAAAGAGACTTTTCCATAAATGAAGACGCTTCCCACAAAAGGTTCGGATCAATCCCAGTAGAAACACCCGACTTCTCCAAAAAATATACAAGATCATCTGTGGCTAAATTTCCCGCAGCACCTTTTGCATAAGGACATCCACCTAAACCGCCCGCAGAAGAATCAAAAGAACGAATACCCATAGAATAAGACTTTTCCACGTTTGCAATCGCCATTCCGTACGTATCGTGAAAATGACCCGCTAGTTTATCTTCAGGAATCTCTTTTAAAAGAACTTCTAAAAGTTTTTCTACTTCTGTAGGAACTCCGGTGCCTATGGTTTCTCCCAAAGAAATTTCGTAAGCGCCTAAATCCAAAAGAATTTTAGAAACTTCTAATACTTTTTTTGGATTCATCTTACCTTCATAAGGACAATCGATCACAGTAGAAACATAACCTCTTACTCGAATCCCATCTATTTTAGAATATTTGAATATATCTTTAAACCCCTCTATGGATTCGGAGATCGTTCGATTGATGTTCTTTTTAGTAAACGATTCGGAAGCCGCCGTAAAAACCGCGACTTCTTTATAACCTGCGTTTTTAGCGGCTTCGTAACCTTTGAGGTTCGGGGTCAGAGCCGAAAAAGAAACGGAACCGTTTAATTCCAAAAGGGCGGAGAGTTCGGCGGAATCCGCTAATTGAGGAATGGAATCTTTTTTAACAAAAGACGTCGTTTCTATATTTTTTAAACCGGCACGGATCAAACGTTGAATAAATTCCGCTTTGACCTCTGTAGAAACCGGGGATTTTTCGTTTTGTAGTCCGTCGCGCGGCCCCACTTCTGTGATTTTTATTTCCATTTGCTTCTTATTCGATCCTTATAGTAAAAAACCTGCAAGCCAAATTAAGACCAAAACGATTATGAAAATACTATTTTACTCAGGGTTATACAAAAAGAGTATCTAATCCAATAGTTTAACATTCAAATAATGTGAATTCGATTTAATAAAGTTTGGGCGTACCGGACCACTTTCAACTCCAATCAATCAATTGCATTAAAGAAACATTATACAATATTTCGTCTTTATTTTTAGTTTATTGACCCCGCATCGATCCCTTTCGCGTTACGCCCTGCTCACGTTAATTAAAAAAACGTTTTGCGATTTGGCTATAAAGATAGATGGGAAGGTAAAACTTTTGATAGAGATAAAAGCCATCGGACTAGAATTGAAAGACGACTATATCAGGCAAGCCATCGATTACGGAGCAAATTCTGGAATAGAATGGGTAATCTTGACAAATGGGATGAACTGGCAAATATATAGAATCACATTTTCCAAACCCATAGATAAGGAAATGGTCTATGAAATAAATTTTTCTAACATCAATCCGAAAATTGAAAATCATATAGAACCTATATATTATTTATGTAAAGAAGCGCTTGGAAAATCGCTTCTTGATGAATATCATTCTCAAAAACAAGCATTAAGTAAATATTATATAGGTCAAATGATCTTAACTGAAACGGTCTTGGACGTAATCAAACGGGAATTAAAAAGACTTACTCCAGGTGTTAAGATTGAGAACGACGAAATTGAAGAAGTGCTTCGGTCTGATGTAATCAAGAGGGATGCTTTAGAGGGTGATAAGGCAGTCGACGCAAAGAAAAAAATTCAGAAAGCTGCAAACACTTATCTTAGAAATTCCTCGCCCGCACCTAAAAAAGAGAATATGTCATCAGCAGTTAACGAAACTGAAACACAAAAAAATCTTCTCAATGAAGAGATTCCCTTAAATTAAAGATTTTTGATAATGTAAACTACTCTTACTCTCTGTGCATAAAATGGGTAGTTTACATATAAAGTCCTAAATAAAAGCTTACCGTTTCTTTTAATTTAAACAGCAAACAAATATAAGAAGAAAATTAATTTTTAGAAAAATCTTTGAACCAACTGAATGGGGACCATTTTTAATCGATCTTAGTCGCCAAACTACGATTTTATGAAAAAACTTGATTGTAGAATTTTAGATTTTATAGAAGTTCTCTAATCCAGGAAAAGCAGTCCCCGGTTTTACCCAGGGACCAAAACCAAACCAGGCTCACAATTTAGCCTAATTCATTTTTCGGGAGAAACTTAAAAATTCCCCTCACCTTTTTTTAAAAACTTTCATTTTTTTTAAAATCTTTTCGAGAAGCTCTCATCAAAATTACCTTACCTACAACCTGATCCCTTTGAAACTTTAAAAAAAACTTACCTTCCGGAGTTGCTACCTTGTAAGAAGGAAACTCTTTCACCGTCTCAAACCGTAGGTCCTTACCGAAAAACTCTTCTACTCTAGGCAACCATTTGTCTTGAACCACCAGATAACGTTGGCCGTCTTTTTGAACCGAATCGATTAAAACCGCCGGATCAAACAAAGTTCTCGAAATTCTTCTAGAATAATAAGCATACGATCTTTTAGAAGCGGGAACTCCAAAAAGAAGCAACTTATCTCTGTTAGGTTCGTATTCACGAATCCAAATTCCAATTTCTTTAGAAGGCTGAAACGAAGTCAACATAGGATAGAGATATAAACTCACGATCGAAAAAAAGAGAGAAACCGGAAAAATCCAAGACGCAAGTAATCTTTCCGCCGCAGAAGATCTAAAAAACACCCAAAGAAAAATTCCTAAATAAACCAAAGGAAGAATTAGATAACTCCAACCTACTTCAATGCTAACCCAAGGCATTATTAAAACAGCAATCAAAAAAACGGCAGCGGTAATCAAAAGTAGATTTTGATTTAACTGATCGATCCGATTTTTTTTATTTTGATCTTTAAGAGAAAGTAAAATCGATTCCAAAACTCCGGAACCGACTACTGCTGCTGCCGGTAAACACCAATAGATATATTGAGGAAGTTGATACCTGGAAAAACTAATCAAAAATAAAAATAAAAACAACCAAAAACCGGGAACAAAATCTAGATTAGAATATTCATTTTTTAGTATATTTTGAATTACTTCTTTTCCTTTTTTTTCTTTAAAGAAAATCAAAATTCGATCAGATACAAATCCGAAAAATGGAAGTATAAAAACTCCGAAAGCCCAAGAAAAATTGGAATAAAAAAACAACGGATTGAATTTCTGATTGTACATCTTTACATAAAAACGACCAAATGACTGAATCCATAAAAAGAAATAAGGACCATAGGTTTGAAATTCAAGATACAACGGAATCGACCATAAAAGTGGAGGTAAAATCGCAAGTAACACCCCCGGAAATAATTTCATTTCCAAAAGTCGTCTCCAATCCCTTCGAAATAAAATATCTCCTCCGATAGAAATACTTGGAATTACCATAGCAATCGGCCCTTTTGTGATAAAACCCAATCCCATGGCAAAATACATTAGATAATAATAATTTTTATTTCTTTTAAAACCTAAATAATAAAAGGTATGAACTAAAATTAGATAGGGAGTTAAATAAACGTCTATCTTAGGATCCACTACCATAGAATAAAGTCCCGGAGAAAGTGCGTATAAAAATACAGAGATCCAAGCCCTCAAACGACTTTCGGAATAAAGTTCGGTAAGTTTAAAAATTCCCCAAAAGGAAAAAAAAGTGAACAAAAGAGCCGGAAGACGAAACGCAAAATTTTGATAACCAAAAATCAAAAAAGAAAGTGATATTTTCCAAAACGTAAGAATCGGTTTATCTAAATACCTTCTGCCATTGTCTCTGATAAAAAAAGGATTTCCTCCCTCCACCATCTCCCTGGAAATTTCCGCGTATTGAGAGGAATCTATATCGATCACATCCAAAGGGAGAGTAAGTATCAAAGGTAAAACGGAAATGATCAGAAATATAAAAAGAATCCGAACAGAGATCAGCTGTTTATTGTCTACAGAAATTTGATTCATAAAAACTCCCTTCGTTAATCCATAAATCCAGATTCCATCACGCAAGTATTAAAACCTTTGCATGTGGTTTCAGATTCAAAACAAGGAAGAACAAAACCCTGTTCACGGATACAACCGCTTTCACAATCGATCATCATTTGATTTTTTTCCAACTCCGTAACTTTTACATGTTTAAAGTCGTTCATCGCACATTGAACGAAGAACTTACAAGCGGAATTGCATTTTTGTTGAACGTATTCCTGACAGGAAACGAAAGATAAAAGATATAAAAAAAGAATAATAGTCCTTTTTGGATTCATGGCCCCATTTTTCGGAAACGAAAGTGTAGGTCAACTTTTTGAAGCGAGCATTCCACAAGCTCCAAAAATATCTTTGCCGGGCGACCTTCTATTGAGTATAGGAACTCCGGCGGGTTCGAGAAGAGCGATAAACTCTGTGATTTCCTCTCGAGTAGGTCTTCTCCAACCGAAAAATTCGGTATTGAGAGGAATCACGTTGATCTTACAATCGAGTGACTTGGCAATTTTTACGAGTTTGTTTGCGTTTTCAGATCCCATGTTCACTCCAGGAATCATCACGTATTCGAAAGTGATTCTTCTTTTTAACTCTCTCGTAAAATCTTTTGCCGCTTGTAAAAGTTCGGGAAGTGAAAATTTCTCCTCAATATCCATAATTTGTAATCTACCGTTTGGATCCGGATGATTCAATGAGATTGCAAAGTTATAAGGTTCTTTGTTCTGGATAAAACGTCTGATTCCGTTGACTACCCCGGAAGTTGAAATCGTAATTCTTTTGGCTCCTAGATTGAGCGCATCCGGATCGTGAAAGATAGAGGCCGCGCGAATTACATTAAAATAATTATGAAGCGGTTCCCCCATTCCCATAAATACAACGTTAGTCGCCTTGTCTTTTACAATTTTTTCCACTTGTAATATCTGGTCTACTATCTCGTGTGCCTTTAGATTTCCTTGAAATTCTAATTTTGCAGTGGCGCAGAATTTACAATTGAGAGTACAACCTACCTGGGAGGAGATGCAGATGGTTTTTCTTCCGCCATCTCCGGATGGAATCCAAACGGCCTCGAATTCTTTTCCATTTCCTGATTGGGATGTGAACGTGAATTTCTGCGTTCCATCTACAGACTTAAGTTGTTTTACAACTTGAAGACGAGTGAGAGAACAAAGTTCTTCAAGTTTTTCTTTGAGGGTTTTGGAGAATGTAGTAAATTCGTCCCAGGTTTCGTAACGATTTACATACAAACCATGATAGATTTGTTTGGCTCGGAAAGGTTTTTCTCCGAGAGCAATCATGATTTCGGAAAGTTCTTTTTGAGTTCTTCCTTTTAACGGTATTTTCCCGGTTTGGTTTTCTTCAAATGTTTCTGAAATCATAAACGACCTTCTTGGTCGTTTTTTTTTCAGCTCCTTAGGAGGGATACTCTTTTCAAACGATAAGTTCATTTCATAAGGTAATTCCTTACTTACAAATTTACGTATTTTGACGAATCGAGATGTAGTTCCGACCTAAAATTCAACTGATAAAACCTAATTTGTGTGAGTTTTTACGTTTTATAATGAACTTACCAAAATGATTATAACCAATTTCTTTTAAGGTTTTAGAACAAACTTTTAACTTGAATTCACGAAGAAAATTTTGACGAATAAATAACTCAACTTTGTTAGCTGAACTCAGCAAAAAAATTTCAGGGAAATGTATTTTAGAATATAAAATAATTCTAAAATAATTCCAACCAAGCTTTTCGAAGATCCTGTTTTTCCATAAAATAAGTCCCAATCAAAGCCGCGTCCACTAATTTACGGAAAGTGTCCAAATCGGAACGGTTTTTTATACCGGATTCGCCCACCTTTACTATATTAGGTGGCAAGAAAGCGGATACTTCTTCCACCAGATTCTGATGAATTTGAAACGTATCTAAATCTCTCGTATTGATTCCGATAATTTCCGCGCCACAATCCAGGGCAAGTTTTGCCTCATCCGAAGTATGAACTTCAACCAAACAATCCATTCCCAAAGAAGAAGCAGACTTTAGAAAAGACCGGATCTGTTCCGGAGTCAAAATTCTGACGATCAATAAAATTGCGGATGCACCGAAAGCCCTCGCTTCCCGAATCTGAATTTCATCTAGAATAAAATCTTTTCTTAAAACTGGAATTTTCAATTCCGAAGAAACGTTCTTTAGATCTTCCAAAGAACCTCCGAAATAATTCCGATCCGTAAGTACAGAAATAGCCGAAGCGCCTAACTCTTCGTATGTTTTAGCAATTTGAACCGGACGATAATCCGCGCGAAGTTCACCTGCCGAGGGACTTTTCCGTTTACACTCTGCGATGATGGAAAAGGTCCTACTCTTTAAAGAATCACGAAGACTAAGACCACGATACGGTAAAGGGTCCCAGGTTGAGATTTTTTCGATTTCGTTTTGTTTTGTAGAAATGATTTCCCGGAGGACCCGGTGAAGTTGAGAAGAAGACATTCGGTTTTAAAAGGACTTTAAAGCCTCGTCTTCGGTTTCGCAAATATCAAAAAGAGAAGTTAGCTCGATTACGTCAAAAATCCTTTTGACGGCAGGCTTAATATTACTAATTTTTAATGCGCCTTCTTTGGAATTCAACTTTCTTAAAGTGGAAATACACGCTCTAAAACCAGAAGAAGACATATAATCCACTTCTTGCATATTCAGAATTACTTTTTTATGGCCTTGATTGTCGATCAGATCATTTAGATTTTCCTCTACCTCGTTGGCAATGGATACATCCAAACGTCCTTTGAGATAAACAATCAAAACACCGTCGCTTACTTTATGATCGAGCAAGGGAATAATCCTTATAGTTTTTTGCTACTGACAACTATCGGGGGCGAAAATAACCTGTCAATCACTGTTCAACGATTTAAAAATGAAATTTCCAGAGTCCTTAAAAGGCCTAAAAATTCTGGTTTTAGGGGGAGGAATCTCCGGAAACTCGGCCCTTAATTTTTTAATCTCCGAAAAAGCCCAACCAATTCTTTGTGATCAAAATCAACCCGAAAGAAGCGTTGTTCCCTTTTTTCCAGACCATATTCCCCCTCAGTCTCTTCCTGAAATTTCATTGATTATTAAATCTCCCGGAATTTTACCAACTCATCCGATCCTTTCTTATGCTGTGGATAAAAAAATTCCGGTTATATCGGAGATTGATTTAGGAAGATATTTTTTTAAAGGAAAAATCATAGGCATCACCGGAACCGATGGCAAATCTACTACTACTTCTTTAATCGCGCACCTTTTGAAACAGGGTTTTCCTGATTTAAAAGAAGGTGGCAATTTAGGGATTCCCTTTACTTCTTTTTGTAAAGAATCCATCTCTCTCGCCGTTCTGGAACTCTCTAGTTATCAACTTGAAGATTCGTCCCCTCTTCATCTAAATGTTTCCGTGTTTCTAAATCTTGCTTCTGATCATTTAGAAAGACACAAAACGATGGAAAATTATTTCCAAGCTAAACTTAAAATCGCGGATCTATCTAATTCGAATCATTCTTTGATCGTTTCTGAAAAAATCAAAGAAAGAATTTTAAATTCTACTTCTTATCAATGTAAACTTCTTAGTTTCGGAAAAACCCCTGGTTCAAACGCGTTTTTAGACGAAAGCTCTCTGAAAATCAAAACTTCAAAGTTTATATATGACATCTCCAAGTTTTATCTTCCAGGAAGTCATAATAGAGAAAATCTCGCGGCTTCCATTCTTGCTGCGGAAGAGATAGGCGAAAAGCCTGAATCAATCCAAACTAGGATTCCTCTTTTTAGAGGTCTACCTCATCGTTTTCAAATCGCTGGTGAAAAATTAGGAATTTCGTTTATTAACGATTCTAAATCGACGAACTTACATAGTATGCTCGCAGGAATGGCCACTTGGAAAAATCTAGATCAGACTTGTTTAATTTTAGGAGGTAGGCCTAAACAGGAAGACCCGAAACCACTTTATGATTTTCTAATTAAGGGAATTGGCTGTGTTGTTTTATTCGGAGAGGCTCGATCCGTTTGGGAAAACGGCATTAGAAATATAATCGGAGAAAAACTACACTGTGTCGAAAATCTAAATGATACTTTTGAAATATTCAAAAAAGGATATATACTTACAGCCGCAGATTCGGACAAAGATAGTATATTTCGTCTTTCCCATGGTATTTCAATTTCGTCTTTCGTTTTTTCTCCGGCTTGTGCGAGTTTTGATCAATATAAGAACTTTGAAGAAAGGGGAAACCATTTTCTTTCCTTAGTGAAAGTCTTTCTAGATCAAATTGATTCTTAAATTTTTTGAGTTTGTCCAAATCCCGTCGAACGACCGTAGAAGTGAGACGCTTTAGTTACTCGAACGACCATAGAAAGGTGTTTACTGAGTTTCTCGAACACCCCTGATTGAGTTTCACAAATGTGGGAACTATTACAAAAATTGAACGATATTTAGAACTGCTCGAAAATTCGTAAATTGCCAAATTCGACCTAATTTGTAGGAACTACTACATTTGATTAAAAATTTCTAATGAATGATCGGATAAAATTCTTTGAGATTTTGAGACCTGGCTCTTTATCTATTGGGCGATAAACATTAACGTTCTTTCTATTTTCTGTTGGCTGAACCTGGGAGTTCCCACGTTTTCGAGACTTTGCAGTAAAATCTGAATTTGTAATAGTTCCCACATTCTTCAAATCCGGCTGTTGTTACGACCCAAAATTCAACTGACAAAATCTTGTGATTTGTAATAGTTCCTACAATTTCAATTCGTGGTGGTAGGTCCGACATTCGCCCAAACTTTCTTACGCTGAATTCACGTCTAAATTTTCAATGTAAAAGATCTATTTTAACGTGAGTTCAGCATAACACAACAGGGATCGATGAATGAACTAAAGCACAACGCTTTCCTCAAACTCAATGCATCGCTCCCTGAATGCCGATCCTTAGAGAGGCATTCGCTGAACTTCCTGAACTCAGCACAACGCTTTCCTATGGGTCTGTGAGGTTAAGTTATTTGTATTAGAGTTGTTGAAAAATTAATTCTTGATCTGTTTGTATTGGATTGAATGGACAATTGAAGCAATTTTACGAATTTTCACTATGGAATTTTTCAACAACTCTATTTTATAAAAACTGAATCTGGTTTAAAAACTAAATCATAAAAAATGAATATCTAAAAATTCATAATGTGGCTTAATTTGTAGGAACTATATAATTTTTAAAGAATATGGGACGTAATCAAAAAAAAGTCTAATATTTTGAATGAATTTTACATTTTCTAATGACCGCAGAACGCAATTACATACAGAAATTTGATTCTTGTACTTACCGTTTTATAGAAATTCCCCAAACATCAAATGTACCAAAAAAGATCTCATTGATACTTGACTAAAACTGAATAAACCTTCAAAATTTAAAAAGATTACAGATCAGAATTCAAATATAATTCATATGTATATTCAAAATAAACAGATAATCATTGGTCTTTATTAGAATATTCCTAACAGTGAAAAATTTTGTTTTCACTGAGGAGCAAAAAAGATAATAGAAGGTGAAAATGATGAATATAGTTTTAACGATTCTAACTAGTTTCTTTTTATTAGAAACATTAGAAAATCTATATACAAGTTATGTAGAATATTTTCTAAAACAGACATCTTTAGATAACGTGCAAAAAATTTCCAAAACGAATCGAAAGCAGAACAAAATACCAATCTTTAAAATTCTAATTTCTCCAATTGTTATCTAGTTAAGGAATCTCTTAGATGTATCTGATTATAAGATCAATCATAGACCTCTATAAAATTGAGTACCGTTAATTTTATCACAAAACACTGATTCCATGCAAAATATTAGGTACTTTATTATATAGTTATGAGTAATTCTAAAAATTCGTATTAGAATTGTTGAAAGATGTTAATAACGATCAAAAAGACGATGATAAATGATACTGTATATCTTCCGTTCACTCGGATCGTCCAACTTTTCAAACAGGATCAGAGAAGAACTACTGTATCTGTTTCATATAGTGTTATGGATGGTTACATGACCACGTCTTAATTTTTCAAAAAAGAGGAGGTAAGAATGAATCGTTGGATAGTTTTATTATTAGTTTTGTTGGCTTCGATTGGAGTTGGTTACTCTTACGGTGTAAATCCTGAAAGTGTTCCTATTCCATCGAATAAAATTCCTGGTTCGATCATTCAAAGACCTACTGATAAACCCAAAGATAAACCTATCAAAATCGTAATCCATGATGGAGGGAGCTTTTGTTATGCTCCAGTTTTTATCGGAGGTAAAAGTTATATTCAGATTGAGCAGTGCTGGGAACAAGAAGTTAGTAATGCTAGATACGATGTATTTCAAAGAATTTCTTATTACATTAACAACACATGGTTGTGTATTACTGTACCGGAAAGTGTAATTAAGGGAGAAACAAACTGGGATTATGTAAACCTACAACCTTGTACGATCAATGATCCTCTACAGAGATGGATCGTAAAGGATAACTCTTTTTGGACTGCAGATGAACGTTATCGGTTAAAGGATTATAAATGGTATGCTTATATCTCAAAAAACTCAGGGGATTACTATGACCATACCTTAGATTCTTCTATGGATGATTGGGTTAAGACAGTAGCCACTCCCGGAAACATTAGCATTCTGACTTCTATCTCTTGGAAACTGGGAAATGATCGTTACTTTATTCGTTCTGGAAGCTCGGATAAAAATACAACACCAATCTACTACAATCCTGAAAGTGGACATCTTGCTCAATACAACCCAGTCAGTGGATTGCTCTCTTGTATGTATTCTCAGGTAAATAGTTATAATTGGAATTGGGTTAAGTGGGCATTGTGTAGTGATGCACCTATCAGTAAGAATAATCCCGCTTATTGGAATGTATATCTTGAAACTGAAGAAGGCGGGATGATTACGGATTATCAAGGCAATGCACTCCGAGTTACTAGATATGGACCGAATTGGGGTGTTGCCTATGCTGCTAAACTTTCTTATTTGAAAAAGGATACTACCAATAGTCCTACTTCTCTGTTTTTTGTTGATAGAGATTTATTAAATTGGGCACGTTACACAGCTAGTAATCTTGGAAAGACAGAACAGTATTGTCCCGCAGGTAAAAAAGAACATTATAATATAAGAGTAAAAAGAACTCTACCATCTGACTTTCAATTAACTGAGGAATGGATTAAGAGACTTTACGATATAGCAATTTCAACTGTAACTGATGCTGAAGCAAGTGGTATATGTGGTGTTTGTCTGCTTCATACTTTTCAGATGTTGGCAGAACTCCAAGAGTATCATTCTCGAGAACCTCTTACGAGTGGGGGTTATTTCTTTGATACAGCTCCTAATAGAGATCCATTTATCTCGTTTAGACAACGTTATCCGGAATTAGACGGTTCGTTGGCATATATACCTAGGGTATATAACTCAGACAATCCTGATACTAGACCTAGACTACTTACATTAATATCCGCCATGAATATGATGCCTTTATACGACTGGACACCCTCTCGTGAATTTACCACTCGGCCAGAGATGTTATCTCACATTACCTCACTTATAAGTTCTTCTCCGGGAAGTATTTGGTTGGCGTTAATGAGAAGACAACGTCCAGACGGAACTATTGCGGGACATGCCGTTCCAATTCTGAGAACCTCTGAAGGATTAGTGGTAATTCCAACGAGAATACCTTCTTCCACATCACTTGAACTCTACAGGCAACATTTAACACCTACTACGGATCCGGTTCAGGTGATAGATAACTTAGAACAATCAGATAGGACTCTGACATATTTTGCAACTATACAGTTAGGAGAGTTTTACCACAATTTTACTGACTTAGTAATCTCAAACAGGAATTGTACTGGAGAAGGGGAAGGCAGAAGAGGCACGGGGGAATATCCAACCAGTGCAACGGTAAATCAGTGTTCGGAAGGCAGGTGCGCACTGCCCAAGTAAGTGATCGAAAAGAGTCTCTTCAAAAAGCCAGTTGGCGTAGATGGAAATTTTACAAATACAAAATCTGCGTCAACTTTGTGAAGAACAATCAATGGCCTCATTCTATTACTGTTACAATCTCAGTATGATCAAACAGAAAAGATGATTTCATTTTATATCCGATAAAGAGGGAAAAGTAGAAGATCTTACTCATCCCTATAAAAATGAGCGTCTATAAATAAGAACTCATATTTCTAAAAAAATTTTACAAACTCATCTTAGATTAAGAATTCATTAAATGTAAAATCTGTAAACCTCGCAAGGTCAAAAGCGGATCGATCTTATCAAAAATACCAGGATGAGCGGCATCGATTACGGTTACTAAGCCACCGGTCCCAATGACTTGATAATCCTGTCCTTTATCTTTTTTGATTTCACGAATAATTCCTTCCAAAAGACCGATCCATCCAAAAAAGAATCCTGCTTGAATCGACTCGATCGTAGAATCTCCTAAAATTTTTCCAGGAGACTGAAATACAATCGGAGGAAGTTGAGAAGTATTTCTTGTCAACGCGTCCATAGAAACTTTTAAACCAGGAGCGATTACTCCTCCTAAATACTCTGGTTTTTCGTTCACCACACAAAACGTGGTCGCGGTTCCTAAATCGATAATGATAGATTTACCCGGAAAATCGATCGCACAGGTCGCAGCGTTTACAAGTCTATCGGCTCCGATTTCATAAGGTCTTGGATAAGAAATGGAAAAAGGCAGTTTCATTTGATAATGAACTCGAATCGCCTCTATCTTAAACCAATCTTGAAACATTCTATCTAAGATAGGATTTAAAGTAGGTACGACGCTGGAATAAATCCCGCCGGTGATCATTTCGTTTTCGATTTTGAATTCTCTTAAAAATCCTCTGAAGAACAAACCCAGTTCATCGGACGTTCTATCTTTTCTAGTTACGGTTCGTTTGTGAAAGAGAGGGATCTTGTTTCCATTTTCAAAAATTCCAAAAACGGTGTTCGTATTGCCTACATCTACTACTAAAAGCATTTTAGTTTAGAGAATGGAAATCCTCCGGACTGTCAATGAAATCCAACCTAGTTCCGGAAGGAGTTTTTAAAATTAAGGAACCGTTTTCACTCAATCCTTCTAAGATCCCAGTCTGTAATTGTCCGTCTTCTTTATAACGAACGGATTGCCCTTTCCAGAGAAGTAATTCGTTTAACAAAATCAGTTCTTTTTTTCTTCCTTCTGGATCTTTCCAAAGAAGAATCGATTCGTTTAAAAAAGGAATTAACTTTTCCAAGATTTCATTTTTTTTACCCGCACGATTTGGGTTCGTATTTAAAAAACCCGCATCGGTAAGATGAGCTGGAATCGATTCGTTTTTCCCGTATAGATTCAGGCCAACTCCAATGATTAAAGTCATAAAAGAACCTTCGATTTCAGACTCTATTAGAATTCCTGCAACTTTTTTGTTGCCTCTATATAAATCGTTCGGCCATTTAATTTTGATTTCGCGAGTTAGTTCAGGATATACAGAAAGAATGGTTTTACAAACTGCAGTTCCTATAAAAAGAGAAAGCCCCGGTCCTGCATCAAAATTCTCCAAACCAATTTTTCCAGAAAAGATCAAAGATTCTTCGCCAAAAACTTCCCAGGTTCGGTCCTTCCTTCCCCTTCCAGCGGTTTGTTCTTCCGCTACAATCCAAGTCCCATGAGGAAATTCCTTACCTTTGATAACGGTGTTTGTAGAAGTTACGGAATCCAAAAAAATTCCTTTTTCAGGCTGAAGTAATACATTCTGCATGGCCAATACCTTTGTAGTAGCTTTGGATTGCGCAAGTAGAAAATCACTCTTATTTAAATCGTTATCTACGAAATGATAATTAACGTGAGCAGAGCATTAGAAAATGAGAAAGAATTTTCTAAAAATGGTAGTTCCCACAGTTTAGTATTTACGGTAATTTCAAGGTTTTGTAAGAGTTCCCACATCCATTTTTTCGCGGTAAAACAAAATTTTAAGGAACAGATTCCTTATACCGAACTCACGTTAATTAGGTTGAAAACTTTGATTCTTTTTTCGTCTCGATTTTAAAACACAGATTTTTTAAACACAAACGATTAGAGATAAATGTATTTCTAAAACCTTGAAGAATACTTTTCAATGAACTGATTTTAGTTGAATCCAAATCTATTTATAAATCAAGAGTTCCTATTGAATCGAAAATAACAATCAATTGTTTAAAATTCCATTTCAAACGCGATCCATAGAGAGCCATAACCAACCCCACAAGTTGAAAGAAGATTTTAGAATTAGAATAACTCAACACAACGCTCTCTATGAATCGCGTTGTGGGTTGGGAACTCAGTTTTACAGAGGATTTGTCGTAATTCCGACAGATCTATATTGAAATCTAAATACTTGTGGGGTTGGTTATGGTAGAGAGCGTTTTGCTAAAGTTTCCCCGCATCCGATCCCTTTCGCGTTAACTTACGTTATCTTATTTCTATTTCATGAAAACGGTCAATTGAAGCAGTTTTGTTAATCGCCACTATGGAATTTTTCAACAATTCTATTTCCTAAGTTGATTTTTTCTAAACCTGTCTCAAAAACATTAAAAGAAAATTATAATCATTTTAGTAAATTCATTATAAAACGTGGTAGTTCCCACAAAAACGGTCATGGCGATTTACGAACATCCGAACAGTTTTTCATAATTCTTAAACCCTCTAGGAGTTCCTAGAATCTTGTGAACTAAAACAACATTATTCTACGGATTGCATTGATTTCTCAACTTAGTAGAGAAACATTCTACCGAGTTCAATTTGATCCCTTACATCCGTCCAAAGTACACCATTGTCAAAATATAAACGTCGATCATAAATGATCTGAGGCCGAGTCTTCAGGATTGTTTGATCCTCCGCATGAATCTTGTCTTGCCAAATCCAATAGTTTTTATTCTCAGTCAAAGAAACCTACATCGCGTCATTTCGCTTACTTGAATTCAATATGAGCTTTTCAAAATTTTCAAACCGGTTCTAAGTTTTGGAACAGATTCTTCTGGGAGTTCCCACATCTTAAGTTTCACTATAAGATCTCAAAGTTTGCAGCAGTGCCAAAATTAACGTTTTGAATCTTGATTGAAATATCTCTTCGCCGCTATTGTTTTAAAACACTTAGTAAAAAAAATAACGACGAAGAGAAATTCATTCATTAGAATATTCTAAAAAATGAATTAACCTTTATATCTTTCAATCAGCATGGAACCAGCAATTCCACCGTGAGCACAAGCGGTAATCAGCACTTTATTAGCGGAAGAATCTTCTTTTAAATCCATAATCGCGTTTGCAATCAAACGAATACCGGTTGCACCAAACGGATGACCGATCGCGATAGAACCGCCGTTCGGATTGATCTTCTTAGCATCAAAAGATTTTTCCCAATCCCAACCAGTATCCATTTTGATTTGTTCAAGAGCACCAACCGCGGTTGCGGCAAAAGCCTCATGAATTTCAACGTAGTCAACGTCTTGGATCTTAATTCCAGTTTCATCTAACAAAGCTTTGGTGGCAACAGCCTGTCCGATACCCATGTTGTTCGGATGAACTCCTTTCATATACCATCCGGAAACCACCGCTTCAATCGTAAGACCAAGTTCTTTTGCTTTTTCAACGGTGGTAACGATCACACCCGCGGCTCCATCGGAACGAGGACTTGCGTTGAAAATGGAAACCGTAGGACCATGAGATTTTTTAAGATCTTTGGAATACTTAGTTTTAAATTCTTCAAACTTCATACCAGGATTATCGAACATAAGCATCGCTCTTCCCATACGAGTCGGGTTTTCTACCAAACCTTCACGTAGACCAACCGCTTCGTCGATCGTAAGTTCGTTTCCTTCATCGTCTTTCATAGGAATGATGTACGGAGAGTATTTACCTGCTTTAGAAGCTTCTAATGCTCTTTTGAAAGACTCAAACGCAAGTTTATCTTGGATCTCACGGGAAAGACCATAATTCTGAGCAACGATTTCCGCAGTCACCTGCATACCGTAAGAAGTTTCTCCGTCTCCAAGACCATCTTCCAAAGTATCTCTAAGCTCAACTCCCTCGGGAAGATTGTCCGGAAGAAGTTTTTTCAATTTATCCAGAGATCCAGCCTTTTTGTTCAAACGGGCGTTTTTAACAACAAAAGGCATGGAAGTTTGAGATTCCTCTCCGATCGCGAGGAAAACTTCTCCTTCACCTAACACGATTCTACGAGCCGCTTCCGCAACCGCTTCCATACCGGAAACACAATTGTTCGCAACAGTGATACAAGCGATTTCATCCCTCATTCCGACCAGATTTGCGATCACTCTCGCGGAATTAGGAGCGTTGCTAAATCCTTCTCCGACTACAACTCCGTCGATTTGAGACGGTTTTAGTTTGCTTTTAGCAAGAATATCTTCTGCGACTATTTTTCCCAGATGATGTCCGGGATAAGGTCCGAGAGCTTTCGCGATCTGAGCAAAAGGAGTTCTTCTTGGTGTACAAATTGCCAAAGGTTTTGTTAATTTCATTTTTTTTCTCCAAACTTCAAATTCTTAAACATAAATTCATTTTTTAGAATATTCAAAATTTTCTACATACTCTCCTACTAATTTTTGAAACTCATCAGGAGCTTTTTTGGGTCGAGACTTTGTAAGAGAAACCACCAACTGTTCGTCCTGAACTGCAAAGTATCTTAAACCGGTTTCAATGTCAGTAACCTCGTGCCTCATATAACTTCGAATCTTTTCAAAGGAATGAATCCAAGTACTTACTTTGATCTTTCTTCCCGCAGGAACCGGATGAAAAAATTGAAATACACCGCCCATAAAAAATAGAGTTGTATCCATTTCTACAAAACGGTCCAGGGTCAAACCGGTTTCTGAGGAAAAAAACCATCTAGAATCTTCCACGATTCTCCAAAGATAAGCCGGATTATATTCTCCAAATATATTTCTCTCGCTGTAGAGAGTGATCATGGAAGTATCCACTGTTTTACAAGTTCCTCTAAAATCAGGAATCTGTGGAAATTGATCAAAACCGCTCATCTCCGTTTTCTCTAAAGGAAGAAGATCCATTGGACTTCCGTCTTTTTCCGAAAAGGTAAGAGTTTTAATCTCCGCCGCAATCGTTCCAGTATCCGATAAAACTTTCTGATCCCAAAAAATCTTACCATCTTTCAGAGGAAAAGCTTTCGTTTCCGTTTTTAAACAGGCCCCTTCCATCTGCTGAGCCAGAAATCGAATCTGAGACTCCAAAGGATGAATTTTGATCCCTTGAGATAGAATCTCCCGGATCGAAAAACCGTTCTTTTCGAGAGTTCGAAATCTTCCTTCCAGACAAAAATTCTCATAAGTCCTACTGGTAACGTGTCTCTGAGTATCCAAATCGGAAATCCGGGTCACGAGTTGGATTTCATCCGCGATCATATCGGCCTCCGTATTCTTTAGGAGATTCTGACCCTATTTTGCGACCCGTAGGGAGCGAAATAGCGAAATGGAGCGAAATGGCATTCCCTCACATTTGCCTTTGGGGAGATTCTGACCCTAGTTTAGACGAAGCCAAATTTAGATCAAACAAAAAAAACAGAACGTTCGTTCTGTTTTTTTACACCAATCATTCAAAGTCATTGACAGAAGATTTTTCCGATGGAAAAATGAACCTTAAGAAATCAGTTACGTTCCACTATGAAAACTCAATCGCGTAAAAAGAAAGAATCCGGAACGGGAGTTCGGGAAAGAATTTTAGATACCGCTACCTCTCTTTTTTACAAACAAGGTTTTTCCAATACGGGTATGAGGCAAATCATTCAGGAATCCAATTCCGTTGCTGCAAGTCTCTACGACCACTATCCTTCTAAAAAAGAATTGGGACTTGCGTATCTCGCGCGTCAGGAAGAAAAAACTCTCAGCGATCTTCAAGGTTTGATGGATCGTTATCCAGACCTAGGAGAATTTTTGAGAGCCTGGGTGATTCTCAAAGAAAAACAAATCCGTCACGGAGAATTTGTAGGTTGTCCTTTTGCTGGTTTTGCAAGTCAGGTTATGGATTCCGATCCTGAATATACTGAATTTTTAAAAGACATTGTAAACAAATGGATTCGTATGATCAGTGATTATCTACAAAAGGTAATCGGATCGGGACAACTTAAAAGAAACATGGACATTCAATATGTGGCCAGAAGAATTTTAATGGCCTATCACGGTTCCATTACGATGTGGAGAATGACTCAGGAACTTCGTTTTATTCGAGAGATGGACGATTCTCTTCGTGAAATCGTGGAAGAATATAGAATTCTTTAATATACTTTAAATAAATTTCGTAAAAACTTTCCTTTTAAAGTTTTATAAATAGAAAAATCTTTATCTATACTGATAATTTGTTCTATTTTTTCTCTTTCAGCGATACACATCAATGAAGCATCCGCTAAATCCATTGGTAAATTTGAATATTTTTTCATTCGATTTTCTATATAACCAATGTCTTTTAAACTAAGATCTAAAATCTGAATTCCTCCCCTTTCTATCCATTCCAAAAAATCAGATTGAACCTCTATCGAAAACGAAAGTAAATAAATAACTTCGGTTACAACGGCCCAAGTTGAAAATAAAGAACCCTTATAAGATTTGATAAAGTTGTAAATGGATCGGTGAAATTTATCTTTAGAATTAAATAAAGCAACAATCGGACCAGAATCAATTAAGGCTACGTTTTGCATGTTTTCCTTGGATTGACTGACGTAGATATTTTTTACGATTTTGCGATAGATCAGAAATGTCCGTGGAATGTTTCCCAAATAAATCTTCACCTAATTCAAAAGGTGTTTTGATATTTTCATGATTTTTAATATATTCTATTATAGATTCCTTAACAATTTCTGAACGACTTTTACCTTCAGACCTAGCAAACGTATCTAACTTCCTTTCCAATTCAGGCGGCAACCTCAGACTAATCATAATTTAAATGTATCACAAATTAGTATTACAATCAAGGAATTTATTTCGATAAATTCTGATAGATACGTAAATATTTTTTACATCTTATTGTTCATTGGAACTAGGTATGATTAAATCAATAATAGAGTTGTTGAAAAATTAATTCTCCATCTGTTTCTATTTTATGCAAATCGGCAATTGAAGCAGTTTTGTTAATCGCCACTATGGAATTTTTCAACAACTCTAATATATTCTTTAAATAGATCGAAGGTTCCGGAATAATCTCTAAGTTTTAAAATTTTTCCAAAATATTTGAATCAATTATTTCAGTAAATATTTATTGATCAGGTATAAAAAAGGGATTGGCACATTAAGAATTGAAGATACCAACACTAACATTTGACTGCTACCATCGTTTGACGGGTGATAAATATCATAGATAAAATTACCCATAAATAAACAATCTATCATCAATATTGGATACAGAAATGATAATTTGGTGTACCATTTATCAAACACATTCAATTTTACAAATATTAGAAGTATTATGGATGGAAAGTAAAACGGCAAAAGTAAAAAACTAAATCAAATTGCTTCAAGTTTCGAAGTAATAACAAATGTGACTATCAAAATTAGTATTTGAGATAATAGAGATAAAACTAAAAATTGAATCATATTTGATCTCGTAAAATATTTGCTGAACGAATATCTACTTAACACATTTATACTTTGTTATTACCTAAAAACATATTTAAATACCTACTGTTTTTATTATATTGTTTAGGAAAAGTATTTTCAAATGGAAGTTTAAGAAATTGCCTTTATTTTTCCTTTCTAAGGAATTCAAGAAAAAGGGCTTTTTTATAATTTTAGAACATGTAAAAACTTTCCTTTTAAAGTTTTATAAAAAGAAAAATCCTTATCTATACTGATAATTCGTTTTTCAAGTAACCGATTCAAAATAAAAACGAATTTTTCATTATGAAAAACAAAATTTTACTCTCGATTATTGTACTATGTTTTGGATTTATTGGCTGTTTAAAGGCAAATGGAGATTCAAATCAGACGAACTCTAAAGGAGGAATGATGAATTACGAAATCAACAAATCTGATGAGGATTGGAAAAACGAACTCACTCCGGAACAGTATAAAATTTTAAGACAAAAGGGAACCGAGATGGCTTTTACCGGAGCCCTGTATAAAAATCAAGACAAAGGCAAGTATGTTTGTGCGGCCTGCGGCGCCGTTTTATTTTCTTCCGATACTAAGTATGAATCCGGTTCCGGTTGGCCTTCTTTTTATCAGCCCGTTAAAGAAGGAGTAGTCGACAAACAAAAGGATAGCAGCTATGGAATGGAAAGAACGGAAATTCTTTGTTCTAAGTGTGGAGGACATCTAGGTCACGTTTTCAATGATGGACCAAGACCTACTGGATTGCGTTATTGTATCAATTCCGCTTCTTTAAAGTTTCAAAAAGAATAAAATCAATATAACTTCTTTAGATTTCTCGGAAAAGTTCCTACTTTCTTTTTTTGATTTTCAAGTTGTGGTGATACGGAAAATCATACCTAAATCCGGATGAGCAACTTCATGAATGATCACCTCGCCTATGTTTCCGACAATCGTTCCGTTCGTAATCCAATTCTTCAATTTTTAGCAGAGAAATGGTATACGGTTCTTTATTTTTGGCATTCAATCATTGGAATTTTCATTCAATTAGAAGATTCTCCGGAAGGTGATAAACGTCCTGTCGTTTTGGTCCCCGGATTTTTAGGTAGAACCCTTTCTTGGAAATCGATGTATAAACACCTTTCCGCAAATGGACATCCTGTATATACGGTTCCTCTCGGATTTCAAGTAGGTAATATCCGAAAAAAAAGTAAACTTTTAGAAACGTTTCTAATCGAAAAGAATATCCAGAATTGTTATATCGTCGGTCACTCGACCGGAGGTTTGATCGCAGCGGGCCTTACTTACAAAGGAAGAGATAGAGTTAAAAAACTTTTTATCACAGGAACTCCTGTAAAAGGAACCTATCTGGCTTATTTTACTCCTATATTTATTTCTAGCTGGCAGTCTATGCCTGATTCTAAGTTTATCCAGGAGATCGGCGAAGTATTTGAAAAGTTGCCTAACGTTCAATCCGTTTTTACGAGAAAAGATCAGTTTATTCTCCCTTCCGAAAATTCTCGCTTAGGTCATTTTGACGACGTGGAATTTCCAGAAGCGGGACATTTCAATCTTTTTATGGGTCCCTTAGGTATAGAATGTCTTTTCGATTTGATCACAGCGGAAGAAAACAAAGACCCTAAACCGATCATTAGAAAAGTAGAATCTTCTAAAGTAGACCAGAAAACGATCGAATCATCTATTACTGATTCCAAACCTCTTACCGTTGTCGCCAAAAAAACAAACTTTAAAACAACTGATTCAAAAAAGAAAGCAAAATCAAAACAAATCCTTAAGAAAAAGTCGACCCCCGCAAAGAAAAAAAAGGGAAAATAACATTCTTATTTTAGAATATAAAAAAATCCGAACATACTCTTTTATAATATTGAGTATAATTGCCCATTTTCAAAAGAGTTTTTGAAAAATTCCATAGTATGGATTCACAAAACTGCTTCAGTTGACCGTTTCAATACAACGAAAACAGATTCATTTTTCTGAAAAAAATTGGAATTTGAACTTTACAGATCGATTCTTTAAATGTAGAGACTATTACAAATTACGATTTTACAGATCAATTCTTTAAATGTGGGAACTATTACAAATTACGATTTGACAGATCAATTCTTTAAATGTGGGAACTATTACAAATTACGATTTGACAGTTCAATCCTAAAAATGTGGGAACTATTACAAATTACAATTTTACAGATCAATTCTTTAAATGTGGGAACTATTACAAATTACGATTTGACAGTTCAATCCTAAAAATGTGGGAACTATTACAAATTACAATTTTACAGATCAATTCTTTAAATGTAGGGGCTATTACAAATTACGATTTTACAGTTCAATCCTGAAAATGTGGGAGCTATTACTTTTAAAAAATTTTTTTCCGTTTTCTTACGCCGAATTCATGTTATTGAATTCTAAAAGTTAAAAAATTTTTTCCAAATTTTCTAGTTTCAAAACCGGACCAATCTGGATTTATAGGGGATTGAATAAAAACGGCTACAGTAGTTTCTTCACCTAACAAAAAATCAGAAATGGTCCGAATTTTTTCGCCTTTCTTATCCCAAAAAGAATAAGGAGGATCTAAAAAAAAGATTCTAGAAATTTCGGGAATATCGAGTTTATCATAAAAACGGAATACATCCTTTCTGTAAACTTGACAGTTATCTCCAAATTTAGAGAAAAGTTTTCTAAGGTAATCTGACCTTTCCCAAGCCAATTCGTACAAAACAATTCTTGCAAATCCTCGACTCACCGCCTCCAGACCCATCTGTCCCGAACCCGCAAAAAAATCTACAAACGCGGATTCTTCCTGTATCAATCTACCCTTTAAAACCAGAGAACCGATCATATCAAAAACAGATTTTTTTAATATTGCAGGGGTAAAGTTAGTGTTTCCCGCAATCGCGGGAGGAGTTTCGATCGATTTGCCTTTAAACTTTCCAGTTTGTACTTTGAGTATCTTCAAGTTTGTGGTTCCAAATTCTTTAAGTTTAACAAGAATTTGTTTTGCTTCGGAAAAATTTCCAGCTTCGTATAAAATACACGCGTAAGTATATAACCCCTCCGCATAACGTATAGAAGACGAACCTTTTTCGGTAAAAATTTTTCCCCAATAGATTCCGGATGATTCGTCTCCCAATACCAGACAACGTTCCAAAAATAAAAACACAGAATTGTAAAAAATTCCGGGATGTGATTCCTTCTTCTCATAAATACTTCTCAGAGTTTTATCAATTTCTTCTGGATCTTTTTCGGAAGCGGTATATAAAAGTAGAATTTTATAATCTACTTCTTCCCTACGCAACGCAACCCTAGAAACCTTTACTAAAGTATCATAATTTCCTTTTTTGTAAAAATCATATACGTCGCTGAAGTCGGTAGAAAAAACCCTTTGAGAAAAAAATAGTAAGGGTACAAATACGAACCCGCAAAGCCGGTTTTTTACAAATCGCCAAACCGGCCGGGTATTTTTCAAAGTTCGATCACTGCAGAGGAGCCACACATAGGACAAATCGGCCCTTCAGGTCCATAGTCTTCCGCTTCATAAGCGTCCTCTTCCCAACGATGATCACAATCTTCACAGGCAAACGTTAACACCTCTTCGCCGGTAACATCTTCATCGTAATCAGTCTCAACTTCAAAATCTTCGTCAAAATCGTAATTGTAAGGCATAGAAATCCACGGAATCAGGGGAGTCCTCTATGTCAAGTTTTAGGGAATTAAAAAATACGTGAACCCAGAATGGGCCTGTAAAAAATCGACGAAAGTATGTTGTATCAATCCGGTCTGAAAAGTTACAAAAAGAAAACCAGTTATAAACCTTATATTTTTATCGCTCTTTTGCTGATTTTAAGTGGGACTGGATTTTTTTTTCGTCAAGGCATTAAAAATCTATTTGCGGGTGATAGAAAAATTCTTCTCGAAAAAGAGAGAAAAAACATTCAACAACAAATTCGTTCCGGAGTTCTGGAAGAAGGTTCTGTAAAAAATTTTCAAAACGCCGCCAAAGACTACGTTCACGCCAATCCTTCTGACGAATTAGGATATTTTTATATCGCATTAGGAAATTATAATTCGTTTTTACTCAACGGATTTTCATTCGATTCTGGAACTCTAATCAAACTCGCCTACTCCGGGTTTAACGACTTCCTCAAAGAAGACGGATCGTATCTCCCCATTTTAGAAGAGATGTACCGCAACGCACTTCGCGCAAAAGCAATCGATCCCTCTATGAACGAAAATCCAGACAACGAAGTGATGATTGCTTTTGGAGAAACGGTTAAACAACATCTTTCCAGAAAATCTCTCACACAACTTTTGAATTCTATTCCATACGATAAAATCAGCTCCGAATTCAAAACGGCTTATATCTGGATTTCTATTTTAGGAGCATCTCTTTCGGGAGACACAGATTTTTTAAAACGAAATTTGGCAAGTACAGAGTCTAGCCAATCGATTCTTCTCACAGAAAGAGAGGCAAACTTTTTGACCGGACTTTCCGAATTCCGTGCGGGCCAATATGTTTCTTCACTCAATTTGATCCGTAAGGTCAGAAACGAAAACGAAGATTTTATCACAACCGGATCCTGGATTTTAGAGGCGAAAATTTTCAGACTTCAAAATCTACATTCTAAATCGATCTCGATCTTAGAGGAGTTGTATCCAAAATCAGAAGATAGAAGAGAAGAGATCCTAAAACTGGTAAAAGAAATTATAGAGGAAAAGCCTACTCTCAAAACAAAACTCAACTTGGAATCGACTGCCACAAATCAGTAAAGATTCCTCAAAATTTTGATCGAATGTTAAACGAAGTGAAATTATTTTCTCTCCAAAAAATCTTAAAAAAAATTTTCCGAATCGTTTTTGCATTTTTACTTTTTCACTGCGGACTAAAACCGGTTCCTCCTCCCGAAGGTAAGTTCTGCGACGTTTGGCACAAACCAATAGAATGTATAGAATTGGATTTCAGAAATGGAATCGGAAATCTAGGCCAAGGAATTTTTCCGATGCGCATGAAAAGTATAGTTTTATATAACATCGAAATCGAAAACCAGCAAAACGTTTCCGTAGAAGTACTTCACGAACATAGAGTAAGAATTACTTTTCCCGGAAAAGAACCCAGACTTTATCTGAAGATCAAAGACAAACGAGATCGTGTAAAAAAATGGGAAAAAGCAAAAGAAGAATGGAACGAATTTTTTAAATCGAACGATACTCCTTAGATAAATTATAATTTTTATAATACTTAAATATTATAGTTCCACAAAATCATTATACAAGTAATATAAAGAATCACTTTTAACGTAAATCCGTTTTAAGAATTTGTATAGATATAAACAATTCTTGATATTCATCAACGCTTAAGTAACTTTAAATTTTATAAGATTTTTATAATAAATAAAAATTTACATTTCTTAGGGGCCATAAATTTTACCTTATAAAATTCTAAAATAGAATCTCTAAAAAATGAAAAGTTATAATAAAATATTTTTTATGGTTAAAAGATTATTTTATAATATTAAAAATTCTTTTTGAGAAGTTTTCTAATACTAGGACGGCCTCTTAAATAAAAATTCGACAAGTAAACAGAAAACAGATTTAAAATTTTCGATTCTCGTTCATTCTATAGAAAAATTATTTACCGATCGAAACAAATTCGTATAATCAAAACGATGGCACCACAAAAAATTTCCACAACAACCAAACCTAATTATTTGGTTTCCATCGTAGAGGATAACTCTCACGCCGCGCTCAATCTTCAAGAACTTCTTTCTAAATCTAACGAATTTAAATTTTTAGAACACTATTCAAATTCCCACAAAGCAATCGAACAAATCCCTTTCAATACACCGGATATAGTAATTTTGGATATAGGACTTCCAGAAAAGAACGGATTAGAATGTTTGAAAGAACTCAAAGAAAAAACACCTAACACTAAATATGTGATATTTACGGTTTTTGAAGACGAAGAAAAAATTGTAGAAGCAATCCAAGCAGGAGCATCCGGTTATCTTTTAAAGGATACTTCTCCGGAACTGTTTTTGGCGGAACTCAAAGTAATCGTATTAGGAGGAGCTCCTCTTACTCCTAGAATTGCGGATAAGATCATTCGAGAATTCACCAAAAAAGAAGAATCTAAAAATCAACCGGTTCAAAATACTTTAGGGCTTACAAAAAGAAAACTTCAAATTCTCAATTTTATCGCGCTTGGAATGACCGTTTCCGACATCGCTGACGAATTAGATATATCCAGCCATACCGTCAGCAGACATATCGAAAAGATTTATAAAAAAATGGAAGTTCACTCCAAATCAGAGGCAATCATACGCGGAAGAAGGATGGGGATCATTCAAGACATTCCCGGATATCCTTAATGTTTTGCATAAAAACATTTGTATATTTTAATTTCCTTATATTATTTTCATTTTTTACCGATTGTTCTTTTCCTTCGTTTTTTCAACAAGCCCCAATCGCGGAACAAGGTGTAATTGATCTTCGAAAATTTAATCTGGAAAAAAATATCATCCAACTGAATGGTAATTGGGAATTCTATTGGAAAGAACTATCCCACGGAAACTTTACGACCAACAAAACTACTTCTTACTTTCCGGTTCCAGGAATTTGGAAAAACTATGATCCGAACTTCACTCCGGAAGGTTATGCGACTTATCGCCTGCGCGTGTTATGCGAATGTACAAATAAAAATTTAAAAATCAGAGTTCCTAGGCTTCCGGGTGTCTACGAAGTCTATCTAGACGATCAAAGAGTATATTCAAACGGTTTTGCGGGAACAAATTCTGTAGAAACCTTGTTTTTAACTCATCCTTTAATTACAAATGTTCCCGTATCCTCTGGAGATTTTTACATCACGGTAAACGTTTCTACTTTCAAAGGTAATTATCTTAAAGGAGGAATTAGAAAACCTTTTTTGATTGGCAGCGGCGATACAATAGACTTCGATCAAAAAAAAGAAGAATGGAGAGAAATTGTTCTTATCGTTGTTATTTTTTCTTTCGGAATTTATCATATTATATTCTTTTTTTCTTATAGACAAGATTCAATTCCTCTCTACTTTTCAGTTTTTTGTTTTTTAGTTTCCGGATATTCGTTTATTACTTCGGAATTTCAATTTACGGCTCTCTCCGGTCTTTCCTTAGATATGAGGGCACGAATCAAATTTTTTTGCGAAGTTGCGTTTTTTCCCACTTCTTTTTGGATGTTACAAAAAATGTTTCCGGTTCAGTTTAATCGGAAATGGATCCAAATTTCTATCGGAACCAGCACCGTTTTCCTTTTAGGAATTTTTACATTCAACGAACATAATATAATCTCTTTTTATTCTTGGTTTATGTATTTCCCTCCATTTTATGCTTTGGTTTTAATTTTAGCAACGGCAACCGGCACATTTAAAACCAAGGAACTTCTTACGGGTTTTGTGTTTGCATTTACGATGATGAACGACGGAATCTACGGTTTATACGAAATTTACACCTTATATCCTTATAGTTTCCCTCTGGGAATTGTGGCCTTTGTCGCATTAAATTCTTATATTATATCTTCTAGATTTACGAAAGATTTAGAAAAAACAAAAGAATTTGTACGACTACAAATCAAATACAACGAACAATTAAAACTACAAGCTCAAGAAAGAGAGAGAATCGCCTCCGATATTCACGATTCCATCGGTTCTGAGTTGACTGCGATTCTTTTCGAATTGGAATCCAAAGACAAAAACGATCCTACATTGAAAAAACTCAAAACGGAAGTAAATCATCTTATCTCTAACGTAAGAGACATCGTTTTTTTAATGCATCACCGTGGAAACAATAAAGAACTCGTGGAAGACGTTATGTGCAGATACGCAGAAAGAATCAGTGGCACCGGAATTATAAACGTCACAACACAGATAAAAGAAGTTTCAAATTTGATTCATCTGGATCAATGCCTTCACGTTCAAAAAATTTTTCTGGAGGTTATGTCCAATATACTTAGACATTCCGAAGCACAAAATATTAGAATTTTTTGGTACAAAGAAGATAAAAATCTGGTTTTAAAAGTGTTCGACGACGGAAAAAAATTCGAAATCAATTTAGAAGAACCTTCGGGAATCGGAATGAACAACATTCAAATGAGATGTAAAAAGTTAGGAGCGAACTACAACTTCCATTCTATGGACTCTGAAAATTTATTTGAATTGAATATTCCAATTCACTAATGCAATAGTTTTCACATTCTAAGTTCGGAAACGAGTTCTTTCAAAATAATGGTTCCTACATTCTGAATTTTAGAAAAACCTTATAAAAAATTTTAATTCTATTGTGGACGCAAACAAAATTTTATACAATAATTTACTTAATTTACTTGGATTCTAAAGAAAATTCTTTTTTATCACTTAGAATGAATTCATGTCTGGTTTCTTGCCACAAAAAAGACTTGTTTTAATCCGTTCAATGAAACAGCATTAGTATTCAAAATTAAAATCCGAGAATTACAATGGATCATTCAGAACAGAAAAATATCTTTTCAAAGAAGCTTTTAGAACAAACCCAAAAAGACATCCTAAAAAGTTTTAGATACTTTTCCGATCCTGAATATACGGGAGAAAACCCGGCGTTACCCGTATCCGGAATTATTTTTGGAGCTCCCGGACCCGTAGTGAATCCACCTTCCTACGAGTTTATGGGTTATGGAAATGGTCCGGAAGGAATTGCTTTTGAAGAAACGGGAGGGTTCGATCTTAGCGAAATTTTGAACTCAAAATTATCGAATGATGAGGAAGAAGAATCATTTGAAATACAATTTAAGAATGCATGTGAATTAGTAACTCAAATCCTGAAACAAATTGCAAACTCAGAGGAATTTCAAAAGATTCCGAAAATTGGACCGATCGTTTTCAGATTATCCATTGAAAGCCAATCCAATCGAGTTTTGGGAAGAATTCATCCAGACGGAACTTTTGAAGATCCACCTGCAAAGAAATAATTTATTACGAAATTCTAAAAACGTTCCTCCAATGAACGTGAGTTAGGTGATATTTTTTGTTTTCAATAGAAGTTCGTTTTCCTGTCTCAAGAAAATATACCTGAAAATTGTAATGTATTATCAAAGATTCTTTACAACATGATACAACCATTCGGAAAAATGATATATCCCGTTCTGATCTTTTCCAATTTCGTGATCCCAAAAGACTAAGAAAGGTTCTACAAATCGCGTATCGATACAATATAGATTACCGCTGCCATCATTCATGACTGGAATAAGATACTTTGGGAGTTTGGGGTTCATTTCAACACGCTCGCTTTCTGTTACACTTATAAGGTCCAAATAAGGTGGCACGTCTGAACCGAGACCATACAACTCC
This sequence comes from Leptospira kirschneri serovar Cynopteri str. 3522 CT, assembly GCF_000243695.2. Classification (NCBI taxonomy): domain Bacteria; kingdom Pseudomonadati; phylum Spirochaetota; class Leptospiria; order Leptospirales; family Leptospiraceae; genus Leptospira; species Leptospira kirschneri. Next base: position 61,923 of record NZ_AHMN02000006.1, read on the forward strand.
AAATGCTGTACCCCACCCCAACCGAACGTCTGTAAGAAATTCCGATAATCTCCTCTGATAATGATCTCTAGTTTTTCTTCCGCAAATTTTATAGTTTCGTCCGTCGCTCCCTTACCAAATGTCTTTACTTCAAAACTTGTTAAAAGATGGGACAATTGATCGAATGTTATAGCATTATTCATACAATATTTAGATATTAATTTCGAACTTGTTTGGACTTATTTATTTTCTATATATTATAAAAATATAACAAAAAAGATAATTCCAAAAATCAAACCTATGCTTTGACTTCATCCGGAATCAATTTCGTTTTTCCTCTACGAACGAACAAAGATAAAAATCAAAATCGGATGCAATTTTTCTAATATTTCTATCGTATGCACAGATCGTAAGTTTCTTTTTCAGGGAATCGGCTATTAACAAAGCGGTGCTTAAATGGATCGAATCCAGAGATTTTAAAAAAGTCAGCTTTTCCGTTTTTTGGATTTTATCGTAAATTTCAGAGCCGATTCTTTTTAAGTTGATCCCCGTAAGAAGTTCTCTTTGTCGTGTTAGACTTTCATCTAACCAACGTTTATTCAAGACCTTTCGATTCTCCCTATAGACTTTGTGAATATTGATGAAGGATTCGACTTCTATGAGTTTGGATGAAAATCTATATTCATCTTTCATCCAAGTTTCGTAGGATTGTTTGTAGTTAGTATCTTCGAATACGATTGAAAGAAAAAAACTGGTATCGATATAGATCGACATGAAGAAGGAAATCAGTCCCTATCTTCATAGTATGTTTTCATCCAATCCAATTTGAATTTTTCTTTTACTTGAGAAGGAGGACGCAACAAGATGGATTTTCTTTTAGCCCTTAAAAGAAGTCCTTTTTTTTCCTCTCTTTGTAGAAAGTTTTCAATCGTTCCGTCGGAGTTAATGGAAGGTTTTTTGATCTCGGCTATAACTCGGTTGCGTTCCATGACGAGAATCGTTTCTCCTTCTTTTACAAGACGTAGATAGTCACTGAGGTTCTCTTTGAGAACTTTGGTTCCTACCGTTTTCACTTTCATAATGAAATAAGGTAAGTCCAAAAAAAGTTGAGTCAACTATTTTTCACCACAAAGTCAGCGTGTACGCATCATAGGAAAGATAAAGTTAATTCCAAAAATTAAACCCTGCGCTTTGACTTCATCTGGAACCTTTCCGAAATTTTGTCCTCGGATAGAATCCACACACGCTTGACTCACCACGTCCTGCCCTTGACTGGAAACAAGTCTAGTATCTAAAACCTGGCCGCCTTCGCTTAACATAAAAAGTACTTTGACTTGTCCCGGAAGAATTCCTTCTCGAACTACGGTTCCCGCCATATCACGATACGCGTAGTTACCTCCACCAGGAGGAGCAAAACTACCTTCGATTTGTTTCAACATTCGTTTAAAATATTCGTAACCGGCAAGTTTTTTTCTAGGAATCGAAAGAGCCTGATTTCCATCCCAACGAAACAGAAAATCCTGCTCAAATCGATAATTAAACGGAATCTTAGTAGTCTTTCCGTAGGTTTGAGTATTTTGTTTCGTATTATCGGTGTTAGTCGTTTGAACCGGATCTATTTTATAAATCCCAACTTCAAAAACCTTTTCGTCGTTCTTTTCTTTGGTTTCTTGTTTTTGAGTTTCGGAAGGTCTTCTCGCAAGACTTCCCATAATAAATTCCCGAAAAGGACTCGCAGAATGAAATCCTTGTTTTTTAGTAATTCCACCGGCGCCCGCGGCGTCTACGTTGGAAAGCGCCTTGTATTCGTCCTTAACATTTTTATCCACAAAGTCTTGTTCCAAAAGAACCTCGTAGATTTTTTCTTTTTCCTCGTTACTTTCCATTTTTACCATGGGCTCGCTTCCGAGAATCTTCCATAACATGTTTCTTGTAAGTAAATGTGCGGTAAAAAAAGACGCAAGAGCAAGAACTAAAAAAGAAGCATAGATCAATCTCTGATCGTCTTCAGGAATTCCGGAATATTCAGAATAAAGTCGGGTCTTGTCCATGATGTACGGAAAAATCTTCCATTCTTTTCAATTGACGATAGGCCTTTTCGGTCGCAACTCTACCTGCGGGAGTTCGGTTGATGAGTCCGATCCGAACCATAAAAGATTCGTAAGTGTCCTCGATTGTTTTTTCTTCTTCGCCTACCACAACCGCAATTGCTTTGAGTCCAACCGGACCACCTTTATAACGATCGATCATACAATCTAAAATCTGTCTATCCATACCATCCAGACCCAGATCGTCAATCCCCATCTTTTCAAAAGCCTTCAGACAAAGGTCCTTTTTTACAGAAAGATTCCCTTCTACTTCGCTAAAATCTCGGATTCTTTTTAAAAGATGATTTGCAATTCTAGGAGTTTTACGAGAACGTTTTCCGATTTCCAAAGCAGCATCGTCTTCGATCAAAACCCCTAGAATTTTAGAAGAACGTAAAACGATTTGTTTCATTTCTTCGTCACCGTAATAATCTAGTCTGAGCTGAATTCCGAAACGACTTTTCAGCGGTTCGCTGATCAAGCCGCTTCTAGTAGTAGCACCCACTAAAGTAAAAGGTTTGAGAGGAATCTGAACCATCTGAGCGGTCACACCTTCTCCGATGACCAGATCAATCATATAGTTTTCCATCGCAGGATAAAGAATCTCTTCTAATTTTTTAGGAAGAGTATGAATCTCGTCTATGAATAAAATTTCATTTTCTCCCATACCCGTAAGAAGACGGGCAAGATCCGCTCCTTTGGTAATTACGGGAGCCGAAGTAATCGTAAGCCTGGTTCCGAGTTCGTTGGAAATGATTCCTGCAAGTGTAGTTTTACCAAGACCGGGAGGACCGGAAATCAAAACGTGATCCAGTGCACGTTTACGATTTTTAGCGGCTTGAACGTAAACGGTAAGATTATTGAGGACTTCTTTTTGACCAATAAATTCGGAAAGAAGAGAAGGGCGTAAACCCGACTCTTCTTCAAATTCTTCTTCAGGATTCAGAGTATGGGATTTTGCCAATCAGTTCGGTCTTTCCTTAAGTTGGATAGAGATTCTGGAAATATTCCCCTGACGTACAACGGTAACCGTAATTCTATCTCCTACCTTACTTTTTTTGACTGTACTGACTACTTCTTCTGGGGAATTGATTTTAGTTCCAGAAATTTCAGTGATCACGTCCATCAATTGAATCCCCGCGCGATCTGCAGGAGAATCGTTCATAATTTGAACCACAACCGCACCTCCGGAAAGATTCAACTTCTTGGCATCATCTTCGTGAAGATAATCAACTCCGACACCAAGCCAAGCCTGTGCGGGACGTTTGACTTTACCTGTGGTTTTTAATTCTTCCATGATCGCCTTAGCCTCGTTAATCGGAATTGCAAATCCAATTCCAACCGAACCACCACTTTGAGAAGCAATCATACGATTGATACCAATCACACGACCATTGATATCTAAAAGAGGACCTCCTGAATTTCCCTGGTTGATAGAAGCATCCGTTTGAAGATAATGAACTCCACTATTATCAATTCCAGTTCTACCTACTGCACTTACAATCCCTGCGGTTAAAGATTGTTCATAACCAAGAGGTGCACCAATTGCAATCGCCCAGTCTCCTACTTTTACGGCAGAAGAATCTCCTAATTCGATCGGAACGATTTCTCCCTCCGGTTTGATTTTCAAAAGAGCCAAATCGATAACCGGATCGGAACCGATCAACTCCGCAGTAAACGTCTTACCGGTTTTTAAACGGACGGTGAGTTTATCCATAGAACGAACCACGTGTTCATTCGTTAAAATATATCCTTGAGTATTGAGGATGATTCCAGAACCGAGACCGGTTTGTTTTTGTTTCATCACTCTACCGCCACCACCTTGACCTCTACCGAAAAATTGATCAAAGAAAGGATCTCCAAAAGGCCCCCCTGGATGAACTGGAACGTTTTGAATTCTTTCCGTAGCAATGGAAACGACGCTAGGAGAAGCGGTTTGATAAACTTCTTCAAATGCTTGTTGAATCGTGATTGCCTGACGAGTTGCAGGACTCGGTTCCTTATCACCTTTGGCGCTTAGAAAGAGAGGACTGTTCTGACCGGTTCCACAAAACATCACAGGAGATAAAAAGGCTCCAAGTAGAAGAGAAATGCTTACGATTGCAACATACTTCAGTTTTTCCGTATTTTTCATTGAATTCGATCCCTCTGAAAATGAATATCCGCTTGGGTACTAAAAGGATCGACTCGCTTCTGTAACTGTCAAGTTAGATTTAGAAGCGAGTCTTTCCAGAGTACACATTCGGTTCAAAGAATTAATTAAGACGAAATAGAGAAGAATTCTTTCGTCTTTAATCGTTAGACCGTGAGCTTAAAAAAGAGTTTCCGTTTTCCTAGTATAAAAACGAGAGAATTATAAGGAGGAACCGTGATGAACTTTCACTTTGACTTTAGGATCCCTATGTTTTTTCATTTGATTTTTTGCATGAATATATTTACGGATCGCCGCCTCCCCTCTTTGAAGAGTATAGTAATCCAATTTTTCCACCGGAACGATGTCTTCGTCTGGGGTTACTTGCAAAATTGCTAAATCGATTTTTTTATCCTGACCAATTACAATCGCTTCGTAAAATTTACCGGATTTAGATTTTACGAGAAGATGATCGTAAGTTCCGATCACGTGAGAGTTCGTCAGAATATAACCCTGTTGATTGAGAACAATCCCATAGCCTAAAATCACAAAAGTTTTTTCTAGAAAATGCCCACCTTTAGAAGACAACGATTTAGACTTCATAATTTTTTCGGTAACAACTGAAACCGAACTCGCGGAAGAAGTAGGATAAACTTCTTCAAAGATATGATGTACTCTAATTTTATCCTTAGATTGACGGGCGTCTTCCTGATTGATTTCTGTTTCTGCCGTTTTTATCTGTTGAATTTGAGAAGAACAATTAAAAGAAAAGAACCCTAAATAAAAAATCACTCCGAAAAGTTTCAGAATAAAAAAATATAAATTCATAAAGGAATTTTCATTGGATTCCTAATTTCCAAAAGAATCCATGTAATGTAGATATAAGAATGATTTTATACAAATTCATCTTTGTCAAGAATTGAATCGGAACCGTTAAAATGAAGAATAAAAAACCAATCTTTGTAGTTTTTGAAGGAATCGATGGAAGTGGCAAATCTACACTTTGCAGATCTTTAACCGAAAAACTCATCGAACTTGGAATTCCCTCCGTAACTTTTACCGAACCTACAAATCTGGAAACGGGAAAATATCTTAGAAAATTTCTCAGAGGAGAAATAGAACTTAAAAAAGAAGAACAGATCGAGGCTTTTTTAAACGATAGAGAAGAATCTTTAAAACAAAATATTCTTCCCGCTTTGAACTCCGACAAGAACGTTCTACTCGATCGTTATATGTATTCTACAGCCGCCTATCAAAGCGGAGATGACCTGTCTCCGGAAATGATTCTTAAAAAAAATCTAAATCGAAATTTTAAAATCCCTGATCTTCTATTTTATTTAGATTTAAGTCCTTCTATTGCCCTTGAAAGATTAAACCGAAGAAAGGAAGATAAAGAAAGATTTGAAACGTTAGCTCAGCTTGAAAAAATCCGTTCAGCTTACGAGAAAATTCTTCCCAAAGATACGATTCAAATTAACGGTAATAAAAAACCGAGTCAAATCGTTCAAGAATGTTTGGAAATTCTTCTTACAAACATTAAAAGAAAATCTTAGGATCATCGAATGACTATAAAAGCGAGAAGTCAAACTTCCACATAAATGCAGGAACCAGAATATTAAAAAATTTTAAATTATTCAATAAAACGGTTTTTGTGCGAACTCCAACATCTATTGAAGATTCAAAAATGATCGTTCTAAAGTTCTGGACAAACTTTTTATAGAATCTAAAAATAATTCACCCAATCAAATTTCCGCACAAACTTGTTGTTTGGTGGGCGTATTCTTTTAAATAGGAATCAAGAAAATGCAGAGTGTTTATTTGTTTGTAGACGAAGAACCATATTTGTATCACGGAGAAAATGTAGATATGGAAAATTTAGAATATATAGAAAGTATAACTACTTCGAAAAAACATCAAGGATAATATATAAAGAATTCAAAAGAAAAAAAGATAAAGACTTTGCAATTTCAATACGTCTTTTACATAGTCACTGCTTAGAACACTTTTTCTCCATACTATTCGCCTCGATGCAAGGATATGATGCTATAAATGTATGGTTATTGTTATACACTCCAAAAGATTTAAGGGAATTAATTAGAAAAACCCAATCAGAGATTCCTTTCTTTCGGAAATTTCCAGATGTTAAACCGAACTGGGAATCAATTCTAAACAAAATACACTTTGGTTTAGATTTTTTTAATTCATTTTCAAAAGAAGTTATTCTCAAGACAGTAATTGAACTTGCAGATCGATTTAATTCAGAAACGTATTTCCTCGAATATAATTCCATAAAACATTCTTTACGAAATAAATTTGGATCATTTCAAATTGAAATCGGTCCTTTGGAAAATAAAGTAAAAATTAACGGCGGGGATTACGGCTCAACTTTTAGAAAAATAGAAAGATTATCGAAAAATAACAAACATCACTTATCAACAAGTAAGATTTTTTCTCAGTGGAATCCAGATAGATTATTTAGTGAAATTCAAATTCTATCTTTATTGATATCTAATATTAAGAGTTTCTTGATAGCAATCAATTGTAAAGAACATCATAAGATTGAATTTAAATTACCAAAGACTGAATTTTTAAAAGACTATCAAAACTTACCGGAACCAGAACTTATATCAGGGGAACTTGAAAGATGGAGTATATCACCTAATTATAAACTTATTGATAAAAATGAACTCCTAAAAATAATCCAGGAAAAATTTCCTGGATTATTTAAACAAGAATACGATGTTTAACAATTTTTTATCATTTGAATATCGGACATTCTAAATGGTGATGGTTTTGACCGACCCAATTTTTCTAGACTTTTAATTTCTCATGATCAGCCCGCTTTTTTCTATAAGCCATTTAGGATTTTCAGATTCGTTTTTACTTTGACGTATAATAGTCAACGGCTTTCGATCTGAAATTCCTTGAGAGTAATTTCATGACGATCTGCTTGACGATCTAACGAATCTGCCATTTTAAATAGTTTTTCTTTTCGAACTCTTGCTTGAAGAAATTTTTCTCCTCTGGAAAGTTTTGCCAATTCTCTCAGTTCGCTGGCTCTGGCCCTTTTAGCTACAGCAGTTGCTCTGAGATAATTTGCGATCGCTTGTTTTTGTCCTGGAGTAATTGCACTTTCTACGAGTGCTTTTTCCAAAAGTCTTTCTTCTTCCTCTTCACTGACTGAAAAGATCGGATTGAAAAATCCAAATGCAAAAATCAATATTAAGACGGAAACAAACCTGTGTAAAAAAAGTTCTTTCCATGTATTCAGAAACGAAACCTTCATCTCTAACCTCTATCTTCAGGAAGAAGATTTCATACCCGATTCCTTTTTCAAGGACTTTCCGTTCTATTCGGGTTTCCATTTGACAACACAAGACTCTCCACAAAACTCATTTGTAAGCGTACCTATAGCTCAATGGATAGAGTACAGGCCTCCGGAGCCTGTGGTCCGGGTTCGAGTCCCGGTAGGTACACATATTAGGGATTAGTTAGTGTATTACATAGTATTTATGTAGGACTCGAAGCTTTTTCGTGAGAGCATTTGTAGCGATCCTTAAAGAGCGTCACAAATGCGACATGAGTCATGGATGACGAATGGGCGGAAAAGACGCCGTGGAGCTAGTCGAAACAGGATGTGAGACTGCGTAACGGCGAGTCCCGGTAGGTACACATATTAGGGATTAGTTATTATATTACATAGTATTTAATGTGAGCAGGGATTTAGAGAATGAGAAAGAATTTTCTAAAAGTGGTAGTTCCCACAGTTTAGTATTTTACGGTAATTTCAAGGTTTTGTAAGAGTTCCCACATCCATTTTTTCGCGGTAAAACAAAATTTTAGGAAACGGATTCCTTATACACCAAACCCACGTTAAATACAAAGAGCCAATCTACATTAGTTATAACGAATATAGATTCTCTTCAAGGCAAGATTTGCAGGAGGATAATTCGGCTGAATTTGAATCGCTTTTTCGTATTCCAAACGAGCCAACTCGATATGACCTAAAATTTCCAAACAGGAACCTGCATTAAAATAAGGATACACCGGGACTTCGTAACGAGGAGCCAACTTCGCTTTTTCAAACCAAGAAAGTGCTTCCTGAAAACGTTTTTGCTGAAGTAGATAAACGCCTATATCATTATAAGGATTTCCTAATGTAGGGTCCGTTTCAATTGCAATTTTACAAAATTCGATCGCACGATTTAACTTACCCGCAAGAGAATAAGACCAACCTAAAAACGTCCAGGCTTCTGAAGTAGGTTTTGCAGCAATGGACATTCTATAATGTTTAGAAGCCAGTTTGAGATTTCCCTTGGTTTGGTAATCGTAAGCGGTCAAAAAATGTTTCTTCGCTTCCTCCGATTCCCCAAAAGATTGTAAGTAAATTGGATTCATCTATATTTTAGACGACGTTCATTTTACAGAAAAGTTTAAGAATTTCAGAAAGGTAGTATTAAAAAAACTGTCCACTTCACTTGAAAAATGATTGTAGAGTAAAAATCCACACCAATAGAACAAAGTAGCGCTCACAAGAGTTTTTGCAAGAGATCTGCCGATTTGGGGAGAGGCGGAATAAAAAATCCTCAATAAAACCACAGGCCACAAAAACAAAAGAAAAAAATAAAACCCTTTTCCGACTCCGTAAATCCAAGAAACAATTTCCACAGGATAACTTTGAGTCAGACGTTCATAACTTGTTTTGAGTTCCGGAAAATACTGAAAAAAATAAAAGATAAAAACGAAAACAAAAACGATTTTCCAAACGAATTCAAAATCGGAACGAAACAAAACCAAAGTCAATCCGCAAAACCAAAAAAGAAAAATTGGAAATACGATTTGTTCTAAAAGTCCAGGCATAAAACCTCGTTTCTATTTTTTAACATCGACACTTTTATCTTACCTACGAATGAAACTTTTCTTTGTTAGAACGTTTCGCTTGAAGATCTTTCATAACTCGGTTCAGACATTCTACAAAACTAGTTGAATCCGCAAGTCCTTTCCCTGCAATGTCAAACGCAGTTCCATGATCCGGAGAAACCCTTATAAACGGAAGACCCAAAGTTAAATTTACACCCTTTTTTCCTTCCCACATTTTAAAAGGAATCAGCCCCTGATCGTGATAACAGGCTATGTGAAGACCAAATTTTTTTCTAGAAGATTCACCAAACATTGAATCGGCGGATAGAGGACCTTCCACTTTTAAACCTTTTTTCTTTAAGAATTGAATCATAGGTTCTAGAATTTCGACTTCTTCCTTTCCTATTTTACCACCTTCTCCCGCGTGTGGATTGAGACCAAGAAACGCGATCGGTTTTTTGAGATCAATTTTCTGACAGGAAAAAATAGAATGAGCCAAGGAATTCAGATCCACCTCTTTCAAAAACTCAGGAACTTTTACGAGAGGAACATGAGTCGTTAGAGGAAGAACCTGAAGATCTTTTCCGGACATCAGCATAAATGTCCGAGTATGATATTCTTCCGCTAGAAATTCAGTATGACCTCGAAACTTAGAAGCCCCAGAAGCAATCACCCATTCTTTGCTCAGAGGAAGAGTAATCAAATCTCCACCTCCTTCTTTTTGAAACCTCACCGCAAGAGAAAGAGCAGCTAACGCGGATTTTCCAGACAACGCGGACGGTTTGCCAAGTTTTAAAGTAGAAATTTCCTTTTTAGAAAGTGCGTTATGCGAAATTGAAAACAAACCTTTTTTCAAGATTCGGGACGAGGCTTCTGTTACAAGGCGTTCTAAAATTTTAAAATCGAAAGCCGCATCGATCGACGAAACATCGGGGACGTTCGTCGGGATCGAAACGAACTCTTTTGGAAGCGAATATTTACCGGAATGAAAGTAAACGACCGGTTTTGTTTTAGAGATTTTTTTTAAAAGGGAAAGTGTATCGAGAAAGATTTCCGGACCGACCCCACAAGGATCTCCTTCTGTAATCAGAATCCGGTTCACTTTTTTGAAATCTGTTTTGATTCCGGAGATTTTTTTTCCGGAAAAAAAACCTTCCGAATTATTCTCTAGCCCCGGATTGTTTTCCGAAGATTTTTTCGACGCTGAGAGAATCTTTAGAGTATTCTAAATCGATCAGATCTTTTGCAGAATGTTTGAGATCGTTCGAAATCATACAACGTCCTTCTAAGATCACTCCATTTTGAATGATCAATTCTGGAGTGCGAATATCACCCAAAATTTTAGAAGTAGGAAGAAGCATTACCCTGTTTCTTGCAGTGATATTTCCGATTACAATTCCTTCGATAATAACGCTGGCGGCGGTGATATTGGTTTTTACCTTACCGGTGACGCCGATATAAAGTTGTTCGGCTTGTAAGGATTTACCTTCAAATTTTCCGTCGATTTTAAGAGATCCATTGATAAAGAATTTTCCGCTGAAGTAGGAATTTTCTCCGATGGTGGAGTTCGTAACTTCGGATGAATTTTTAACGAGTGCCATGCGCCTGTGTTTCCTATTTGTCCTTTTCGGAGGGAGTTTAAATCACTAAATGTACAGATCCCGTCAAACGGAAAAGGATTTTTCAGAGCTTCGTTTTGAAAATTAGAAAAGAAGAAATCGATCAGCGGATATTAGGAACGTTGATTCGATCCAAGGCCTCAGAAGTGAATTCCTGGAACTCCTTAAGTGCATCCATAATACTTTTCCCTTCTAATTCGGTGGCTCTTTCGAATCTAGGGTTAAAACGAATTGTATCTTCCAGATTCATAATCACACCTCCTACTTCCTTCGCTTCTTTAGTGACTTTGTTTAAAAATTCGTTGAATTTTTGAAACATCTCGTAGGCTTCCGCAATGAAAATCCTGGTCTGTTTGTTTTTCATTCGACTCAATTGCTCTCTAAACTCTTGCTTTTCTGCGGCGTGAAATTCTTCTATGGTTTCGGCGAGAACCTTGACGTTTCTCCGAATATTTTCCATATATTTGACCACACCGTCTTTTTCGTTTGTATGGGAAAAATCAAAACGAACGTGAGTTTCGTTTAATACAGGCAGATACTCCCGGTCCATCACGTTGATCCAAGTTCCGATCTGATTGACTTCAGGATCGTTTGAGTTTGGAGAAATTTTCATGATCGGATATTTAGCAAGTACTCTGCCTGCTTCGTTTGGATTTTCTTTATAACGTTTGATCTGTTCCGCGGTTACGTCCAGATTATCCGGAATCCCCTCCGGAGAAATATCCTTCATCTTCGTTTTATATTTTTCTAGATCTCTGGAAACACGATAACGTTGTTCGTCGTTTTTAGATTCTCTGGATATTTTTTCCAACTGATGAATCATCTTCTGGTATTTCTGCAATTCAAGAATTTGTTCGTGACTGATTGCCATTGGTCTTTACATAGTCTTGCATAAATTGAAAACTTTTGTCAAGGAGTTCTAAAGAAGAAATCGAGTGAAACAAACTTCGCATAGAATCCAAATCAGTCAATATAGGAAAAACTTTTTACGGTCTTGAATAAGTTAACGTGAGTTCGACGTAAAAAAAAATTGGGGCGAATCCGACTTGTCACAGATAGCCGGACCGGGCTCTGGTCAATAAATTGTATACAGGAAACTTTATACAATAATCCTCTTTAGTTTCAAACGCGACCTGCAGAGCGACCCTTAGGGAGCAATGCATTGAGTTTGAGGAAGCGTTTTGTTGAGTTCAATTCTGATTCTAAAATCTTCTTCAACTTGTGGGGTTGGTTATGATAGAGAGCGTTCTGCTAAATTTCCCTCGCATCGATTCCTTTCACGTTAAGTTAACGTGAGTTCGATGTAAGAAAAAACTTTCTAAAAATAAGAGTTACTACAATTTTAGAATTTGTTCTTAAAATCGTGATTTGCAGTAGTTCCCACATCATTTTTACAGACAAACCTTAGTTTGTAATCGTTCCCACACTTGAATATGACAGATTCAATTGTTATAAACTTCTATTTTATAAAATGTGGGAGGTCCCACATTTTAGGAATCGATCTGTAGAGTTCAGATTCCAATTTTTTTCAGAACCAGAGGAATTATAGAAACATTTAGAGAATTGAAATCGACCCTTCAGAAAAGAGGAACTCCTATCGAAGATTTCGATTTACTACTGATCGCTATCAAATTGAGTACAGTTAATTTTATCACAAAACGCTGATTCTATGCAAAATATTAGGTACTTTATTATATAGTTATGAGTAATAGGTTCTACTGCTATGTATCTCAATGATACGTTGGTCATAAACAACGAAAAACACTTTCATAAAATTCCGGATTTAAAAAATCGAACTTTAAATAAAATGATTCGAAAATCGAAGACATACTTGTTAAAAAATTCTATAATGGAGATTCATAAAACTGCTTCAATTGTCCATTTCAATGCAACGAAAACAGATGAAGAATTCATTTTTCAACAATTCTAATAACGCTTTCATAAAGTCCCGGATTTAAAAAATCGAACTTTAAATAAAATGATTCAGCCAAAGTCATTACAAAGTTTAACAACCCATACATTCGCAGTTTTTTTCTAATGGAGAAGTATCATCGATTTTATATTTTTTCAACATACGATTTAGTTCTTCTTCATATTCCGACCAAGGTCCACATTCTTCTACCATTCCTTCCTGAACGTTTTTTTTACAATGTACTTTATAATATAAGTATTTTGTATATTCTGTATAGAAATATTTTTCATAAACCGTTTTCTTAGATACAATTGGAATTTTTGCCGGATCCACGTTACTCACTTCTTCCAATCGATTCCATTGATATATTTTTTTTAAGTATTTAAGAACCTCAGTTTTTTTTGCTCCCCTTCGAATCAGGTTTAGATTTGCATTCAATGATGTATATATATAACTTGCGGAAGGGTCGTAGTAAACATAGTCCGTCTTATTTTCTTTTTTATAACTATCTGTCTCTTCCTCTTCTTTAAATTGAAGAACTACTTTTAACCGATCCAAATATCCGATTTGAATTTCATTCAGTTTATGAAGTTTTTTTTCCATCGATCGGATTTGTCTCAAAACCTGGGGGGTCGGTAAATCTGCGATCTGTTTTTCAGTTAAGATTTTTATATTTAAGTCGTCTGCATTTAAAAAAGAAATCGATATAAAATAAAATAGTAGAACGATTTTTTTCATTAGAGTTGTTGAAAATTTTATATCTAACATTACTGATCTCTATAAAATTGAGCACCGTTAATTCTATCACAAAACGCTGATTCTATGTAAAATATTAGATACTTTATTATATAGTTATGAGTAGTAAAAACAACACTATTCGTTCGTTTTAATAATAAAAATTAATTTTTCAAAAGCTCTATTATAGATGACTATTCTTTTTACGAAAGTATATTAGAGTTATTGAAAAATTCCATAGTGAAGATTCGTAAAATTGCTTCAATTGTCCATTTCAATTCAATACAAAGAGATCAAGAATTAATTTTTCAACAACTCTATTTATTATTTTTAAAGTTTGTATGTCATAACGTTTCTTCTAGCTCCAGCCTTTTTGATAAATGTAAATCCCGCCTTTTCAAACATGGAAATAAAACCCATAAATCTATAACTAGGAGATTTTTTTTCAACAGGATACGCTTCTATATATTTGGCTCCATTTTTTTTCGCATAATCTTTTGCACTCTCTATAAAAATTGTCGCCATCCTTCCTCTTTGATATTCTTTTTTTACGAAAAAACATACAATCGACCATACATTTTCTAAATTCTCATCTCCGCCAAGAGAACGATACGTTTCCCTAGGAGCGATGGAACACCACGCAATTGCTTCCTGATTTATATATCCTATAAGTCCAATTGGAGTTTTAGACATTACTCTTTGTTTAATAAATTTTTTTCTATTTTCAGTGGTGTTATTTTTGCGTTCTTCCCCGGTCATTCTCCATGCCATACACCAGCAATAATGAGGGCTTCCTTTTGATTCAAATAATGTTTCAAAATCGCTCCAATTATTTTTATCTACCGGTCTTATAATTACATTCTTATTTTTTATCATTACTGATCCTATCCAATTGAGTACCGTAAATTTTTATTGTAAAATCCTGTTTCAGCACAAAATACTGAGTATTTTATTTAACGTAAATTCGACGTTAAATAAACCTGGGCGAATCCGGTTTGCCACAGGCAGCAAGACCGGACTCTTTAACTCTGGTCAAGTTATTGTGAAATTCCAGAATCAGATTCAATTTTTATAAAATACCAATAACGCGACCTGTCGAGCGACCTAAAACGCTTTCGTAAAAAGCGTTTTACTGAGTTCAAGAAGCGAGACGCTGAGTTACTTCGAACGACCTAAAACGCGATCCGTAGAGAGCCATAACCTTACCCACAAGTATTTAGATTTCAATATTAAATCTGTGGGAATTACGACAAATCCTCTGTAAAACTGAGTTCCCACCCTTATTTTTGGGTGGGGGCGGAGGTGGAGAAATTCGGAAGACTTTTCTCTATCAGAAAAACATGCTTTTTGCAAGTAAAAAGACTCATTCTTGTCGGAACACTTGAAAAATGTGCGTTTTTGAGCCTTATGATTCTAAAATCCTATTCAACTTGTGGGTAAGGTTATGATGGAGAGTGAGACGCTGAGTTTCCAGAGCGACCGAGCGATGCATTGAGTTTCAGGAAAACGTTTTGCTGAGTTACTTCGAGCGCCCGTAGAAACGAAACGCTGAGTTCAGAGAGCGAGACGGCCTTAGTTTGAGAGAACGTTCTACTAAAGTTCCCTCGCATTTGATCCCTTTCGCGCTCACTCACGTTAAATTAAAATTTTGTGTTTAGTTCGAAAAAAAATTGATAAAACGCTCCGTTTAGAAAGTTCGAAGAACCGTTTCTGGTATGGATATTCTTTTATTGAATGACTGTCAAAAAATTGAGTCTGCTTTGGTAGAAAATTCT
>NZ_AHMN02000007.1:325000-380622 GCF_000243695.2 Leptospira kirschneri serovar Cynopteri str. 3522 CT
ATCGATAAAGGTGTCATCGACGTTTGTTATGAGTATTTTCCGGAAATCGCAAACGCGATGAAAGATCCTAGAGTAAAACACGCCTATGAAGATGGAGCCAAATACGTAAAAGATTATCAGAACTATTTCGATTGTATCATGGTGGATTCTTCTGATCCGGTTGGTCCTGCAGAAGTTCTTTTTAAAAGACCGTTCTATGAAACCATGGCCAACTGTTTAAAGGAAGGCGGAATCTGTACGACTCAAGGAGAAAGTTTTTACTATCACGGATCGATTATTCGCGAACTATTCAACTTTATTCCAGAGATTTTCAAACATTGTGGTTACTATTACACAGTAGTTCCGACCTATCCCTCTGGAATCATTGGATTTACTTACTGTTCCAAAGGGCCTGATCCGTACACGGTGACTCCCGATCGCCAAAGAGTTCCGCAAGGATTGAAATATTATTCTACAGAAATACACAAAGCGGCGTTTGTACTTCCACAGTTTGCGCAAAAACATATCGTTCGAAAATAAAATTTTTGTATCTGGGGGGAGGGAAAATGAATTTCCAAAGTAAATTCCTAACCCGAAGTCAAGCTTTAAGGTCTCTTCTTTGTGTTGGACTGGATCCTGACTTTGACAAACTTCCTGAAATTGTTAAACGAAGTCCGGAACCACTGTTACAGTTTTGTAGAGAAATTATAGACGCAACCGCTTCTTACGCGGTCGCGTATAAACCGAATATAGCGTTTTTTGAAATGTTTGGCTCTTCCGGAATCAGACAATTTGAAAAAGTGATCGGACATCTCAAAAGTAATTATCCTCAGATTCCGATCGTAGCCGACGTCAAACGGGGAGATCTGGATAATACAGCCAAACAATACGCGAAATATTATTTTGGAGATTTACAGGTGGATAGCCTGACACTTTCTCCTTATATGGGTTTGGATTCGATTCGTCCTTTTTTAGAATATCAAGATTATCTTATATTCTGGCTTTGTTTAACCTCCAATCCGGACTCGGCTCAGTTTCAAAAGAAAAAATTTTCCGAAACGGGACGAACTCTTTACGAAGAGGTCGTTTATGTAGCTAACTCGGTTTCCACATCAAATTTAGGGTTTGTTGTAGGCGCAACCAGTCCTTCCGAATTGCAAACACTTCGAAAACAAAACCCGGATCGAATTTTTTTAATACCTGGTTTTGGCGCTCAGGGTGCAAAACTGGAGAATCTTTTGCCGGTTTGTGGACGTAATTCGTTGATTAATTCTTCGAGAGGAATTCATTTTGCATCCAACGGATCGGACTTTGCAGTACGTGCAGGCCAAGAAGCTGAGAAAATTCATAAAAAGATGCAGACTCAACTCGCCAATCTTTCCTAATTTGGAAACCGTTTCTTCAAGATCGGTCTTTCCATCACATTCAATAATTTTACAATTCCGCCCGAAAGAGTTGGATTTCATTCGATCGATGATATGATACATTGAATCCTGCGGCTAGGTTGGAATGATAAGAACTTCTTCTTTTCGAAGACGATCGATTCTTTTTCTTTTATCGTTCGCTCTTTGTTTTATTATTATATATCAGAATGGACCTCTCGTTGCGGAAGATTCAAGGGAGAATCCAAGTTGTTCTCCGGCGGATCGCGGGAATCTTGTTTTGAACCTGCATCTGTTTTGTAAATGGAGGAAGATCGAAATTCTTACTGCAAATTTGAACAAGGACAAGATTCGAATTTTAGGAATCGAAAAAGAATCGAAGCGTTCCACAACCGTTAAGATCGAAATCTCCGAGAAAGAATTCGGAAGAATCTTTTCCGGTTCTATGGAGTATCGACTTGTCGAGCGTTCTTCCGGTCCGGGGTTGTATTGTCAGTCGTATGTAAAAACGTATCGAATTCCGAAACGGTATCGGCGCTGTGTTCGTACGATCGAGATCCCTGATCCTCAACTGGAATAAGTCGATCGTGTTTTTCCGATTCAACGATCATAGAATATCGTGAGAAGAAATCGTTTGCGATCACGATCTCTTTCGATTTAACCGAAGGGTTCTTTTTAAAATAAAGACAAACTCGCAGTCGATTCCTCTTTTTTGGGAGGCTCGGTTGTTTCATCTCCGCCGCCGAAATGAAAACCGATTCCAATCATCCCTGAATAATCGTTGTAATGCAACCTTAGGTCTTGGTTGTAAACGTGAGTTCGACATAACAAATGCGAAAGCGTTTATTATTCGCCACAATTTTCTTACGTCGAACTCATGTTAAAATACCACTTAGTTATCGAAAATACATTCAAGAAATACGAACCTCAAATAGAATGACGAAAGTCAAGTTTGTTTGATTTTGTAAAAACGGGTCTTGATGATCAAAACAAATCTTTCTTAATTTATGAACCATAACCAATCAAAACGTAGTTACACAACGGGTTACCATATTGCCGGATTTATCATTTGCTAGGACGGCTCCAGTTGAAAACAAAATACCAATTGCGAAACTTTTATTACTATCATATGTAGTAGAAGTCCAATATAAACCATTGGCTGTAAGTGGAAAAAAAGCTGAATCAATAGCGGGTAACATAAAAATAGCATTACTATAATCTACAATACTTAAAAGTTCGTTTATGTTTGGTAATCTCCAGACCCTTCCCGGCCCCGCTAAAACTTTACCATTACAATTACCACGTGCAGTATTCCAATCCATAGAAGTTGGCGGAGTCAAACCACATCCTGCCCCCTGCCCTTCCGTGCATTGAGACCAAAGAAGTCCAGTATTTAGATCTCGAATGGTCCCGTCCGCTTGATCTACAAAAGAAGGCGCAGGCATCGTGTTTCCGGAAACACAACGCAAATAGATAGAGGTTGCTTGTGATATACTAGAAATTCTTACATCCATAGGTGGTGTAACTGCAAAGTCTATTGTCCAATTATTTCCTGCTACCTTAGCATCTATTGTACTAGTCATGTAAGACCTTCCGGTAAATGTCCTAGAAGGAAAAAAAGCATTCTCAATATGAGGATTGTTTGTATAGTGAACGATAGAAGCAAGTTCTCTTACCGTAGGAAGTCTCCAATTAGTTCTGCCAGCATATCCTTCTCCACTGTTGAGAGTATTCAATTCGGTACAACTTCCAGGAAGTCCTCCATTTGTGTCTGCCCAGTTCATTGAAATTGGAATACTACCAGAACAGTCTGAACCAGTCTGGCCTTGCGCACATGCCTTCCAAGTAAGTCCATGCAGAGGATCGAATATAGTATAATCGGAAGTAAATTTACAGTGTTGGGTTGGTCCTATAAAATTACGAGCATTTGGAACATTATTAAAATCTCCATCAGCTCCGGGTAACCACAGTGAACAAGTTTGAACGGTCCCAGCTCCATTCCAGCAAAGTGTCTGGCCAGTATCAAAGATTGAGCCTGGATTAAAAGGACCAGCGGGTGCGGGGCATTGGGAATTATTGTTATTAGAGTTGTTTTCCTGATTCTCAGTAGAATCTACATTTTGTAAATACTGCAATACAAAATAGGGTGGATCAAGATCGGCCGGTGACTTTATGCAGAAACTAAAAAAAAGTAAGGCTATAAAAATAAAATACTTATACATAACTTTGTTTGGTTTGCCTATTTATTAAAGCTCAAAGAGTTCGAAAAATAGGACTCATTTTATAACGTAACCTATTTTTTTGTTCATTTGGTTTTAATTAGAGGTATTCTAGAATGAATATTTTCTTTTTGGGTTTATATGATACGAAATTTAAAATTCAAAATTTCCAGATTATATTTTGGCTCAAATTTCTTTCGGTTTGCAATAAACGGATTTTTGAAAGTTAGAAGGGTATTGTAATCAAACATTTTAAAGTATTCTTTATGATATGTCTCAAAACTTAATTTTAATATAAGTTTGTATAATAGAGTTGTTGAAAAATTAATTCTCCATCTGTTTCTATTTTATGCAAATCGGCAATTGAAGCAGTTTTGTTAATCGCCACTATGGAATTTTTCAACAACTCTAATCAATATCAAAGCAATTATGTTGTGTCTTACAGAACGGTCTAAAAGTTATAATTGTTTTGCTTGAGTTCAGGAAAAAATATTGAATCTTTAACTCGTCCAGATTTTTTTACATCAAACTCACATTAAATTACGAAATATTTAACTGTCAGGAAAAGGGAATAACTGTTTTGGAGTTCGAAGAAAATATTGGGAGAATTTTTTCTGAACTAATTTCCATGTACGGAGGGATTGGTCTTGCGTTCGTTTCTTTTGCGGCGGCCACAATTCTTCCGTTCAGTTCTGAAGCCGCTTTGGTTCTTGCACTTATTTCAGGGCTTTCTACTTATGAGGCCATTGTTTGGGCTTCATTTGGAAATTGTACCGCTTGTATCGTGAATTATTTTCTAGGTTATAGTTCAGAAACTTTTGTTCATAAAAAGCTAGAATCCTCGCCAACATTTCTAAATTTGTATCAAAAGATAAAAACTTTTGGTTGGCCAGTCTTATTGTTATCTTTTTTACCCATCATAGGTGATCCTATCACCATTCTTTCCGGTTTTTTTAAGCAAAAATTATGGTTATTTGTAAGTATTGTATTTACTTTACGGATTGTTCGTTATGTTCTTTTAGCATTTGTTTTGAATAGATCATAAAAGTCTGAACTTGGTGTAAGAAATCTGTTTCTTAAAAATTTATTTTACAGTCAAAAAATAAAAAAGAATATGGAGTTCTTACAAATCGTGATTTTACAAAAATTTTTTGTGATTATTCTAAATTCACGTTGTTTTAAACCGACTTGTGTATGTATGGTTTTATGAATTTTTGATCCGTAAATGAAGAATTATTTTTCCTGTATGTGCTTGCAGCTTTGATCTTATATACTATGTGATTCGTTTTATTAATTATTAATCTCTATATAATAGAACCTTAAATTTTGAAACGAACAGTTATTTAGCGTTCTATTATATAATTCTAAGTAAGAGGCGAACCTTTGAATTTTAAATTTTTAAAAAAGAATTTTCGGATCCTAAAAGTTTTTTCTCCAAAAAATATAATAGAAGTTCTTAAAAAAGAACTGAAGTCCGGAATTACTCCAGAAAAAATTTCATTGAGTATCGTTGTCGGTGCGGGAATGGGTGTGTTCCCTTTAATCGGTACGACTATGGCTCTTTGTGGAATTTTAGGTGTGTTGTTTCGGCTCAATCCGGTTGCGATTCAGTTGGCAAATTATCTCGTTTATCCTTTACAAATTATTTTGATTTTTCCGTTTTTAAAAACAGGTTCTATCGTTACCTCTACTCCTTTGGATTTAAGTTGGGCGGAACGTATTTCCTCGGACAACGTTTCCGTAGTTGCCAAAGGAATATTTGATGTCGCCGCCTTTGCCGTGTTAGGTTGGTTAATTTGGGTTCCAATCATTTCTATCGTTTTTTATTTTCTTCTTTTGCCGTTTTTGAAAAGGATGAGTAAATTATTTCATTCTAAAAAAGATCAAGGGGCTTCTGGCGGATAAATTTTTTATTAAATTTTAGTATTTGTTGAAGTCTCGATTTATGCAGAAATTTGATTTGAAGGTTGCGGTTTTAGATGAATTTATATTTTTAAATATATTATATTAACGTGAGTTTGGTTTGAAAAATTGCTCAAAACTACAAACAAAGTATCCAATTCAATAGTCTACATTTCAATCATATGAAATTTTGTGTAAAAAATTCGAACCAATCCGGCTGCCTGTGAAGCCAGATTTACCCCGGTTTTCTTACGCCCTGCTCACGTTAATTTAACTATATCGAATAGACGTTGTTTAAGTTTGAAGTTTTGGATTTTCCTTGTGGCGGTTTTTATCTCTTTCCGTGTTTTTATTTAAAGTGGCGCGTAACGCGTCTTCTAAAGAAATCCCCATCTGATTGGCAAGACAAATCAATACAAATAAAATGTCCCCCATTTCCTTAGAAATTTCTTCTGGATCTTCCCCTTTTTTAAAAGATTGATCTCCATATTTTCTGGCAATTAGCCTTGAAAATTCTCCCACTTCTTCCATGAGAATTGCAAGATTGGTGAGTTCTGAAAAATACCGAACTCCAAATTCCGAAATCCATTGATCTATTTTTTTTTGAGCCTGATTGAAAGTGAGTTCGTTTTCGTTCATTTTTATATATCCAGTCGATCCACTAAGATTTCAGTCGGTTCTAAGTAACATCCCCCGCTCAAATGATGAGGATCTATGTATTTCCTACATTTTACTTGGGCGCGAAACTCATTCATATCGAGAGGAACTACATTCTTAAATTCTAATGTTCGTCTGCGAATGTTTTCCCAAGTAGGATAAAACTCTGCAGATTTTACTCTACTTTCCAAACCCTCATACAATAAGGGGGACCAAAGGATCACTTTGATTCCGTTTTTTTCCGCGGTCTCTAAAAATTGAAACAGAAATTTTTTCTGAATTAGAGATAAACTGATATAACGATAGGTTTCGTTGTAGTATTTTATCGCTTCTTCTTCTAATTTTTCCGGAGGAGTATTGGTCAATAATACGTTCGGAATTCCTCCGTTGAACTTATCCGATTCCGTCATAAGAAGATTTCGGACCGCAAGAATCGTTTCTTTGGAACTAGGGTCCTTGATTCTTCCCATCGCTTCTTTAAATCTAGGTGGGAACACAGTGGTTCTAAAAACCTTGGATCTTAAAAACGTATCCCAGTCGTTTGTGGAAAACCAATTCGCATAACGTAGAAAATACGGAAGATCATAAGAATAACGTAATGGATAACGGTTGCAGAAATCCGTCATTGAATCCGGATAAAATTCTAAAATTGCGTAATCCGGTTTGATTCCGGAGGAAAGTATTTTTTCCAGGTTGTAGTTGTGATACGAAAAAGGCGCGGAAGGCGCAGAAAAATTATACACGATTAAATCCGATCTTTTTTTACGCATCACATCGAGCGAAAATTCCCCCATGTGTGAAGTTCCAAAAAAGATCAACGTTTTTTGATCTTTTTTAGAGACGGACTTTTCTTTGATTAAAGCGGAAAGCACTCTATCTTTCATTTCATAAAAGTAATATTCCGCTCCCGCTTCGGTATAAGGGCGAATTAACTGAGAGGATAAAAGACGATCCAAAAAAATCGCAAAAATAAAAAATAAGATAGGAACCGTTAATAGTTTTTTACGAAACAAAGGAATTAGGTTTGATCGTTTTAGGATATTCATCATTCCTCCTTAAAACTGAAAATAGATAAAGTCCTGACTTTTACCCGCGTAATTGGAAAGAAGTAGAACTAATAAAATTAGAAAAATGGAAATTAGAATTTTTCGATATTTAAAATAAAACCGAGACCACTTTTCGAAATATTCTAATGTATGAAGTAGAATTCCCCCAATTAAAAACGGAATTAACAGAGAACTTTTTAATATTGATTTTGTAGGTTCGGAAATCCACTGAAACCCGTAATAAAGAACGTGCCAGGCATCCGAAACAGATTGAGAGCGAAAAAAAACGGCTCCTATCATAAAAATTGAATATACGAAAAAAGCGCGTACGAGCCACCATATAAATCCTTTTTCGGGTAATTTTGGAACGCCGATCTTTTCCATCAATCGATCAATTACCAACCAGAAACCGTGCCAAAATCCCCACACCACATAAGTCCAGCTGGCCCCGTGCCAAAAGCCGCCTAACGTGAACGTAATGATTAAATTCAAATAAACTCTAGGTTCTGAAGTTCTGGAACCGCCTAACGGAATATAAATATAATCTCTAAGCCAAGTTGCGAGTGTTATGTGCCATCTTCTCCATAGATCCTGAACGTTTTGTCCGAAAAAAGGCGCGCGAAAATTTACTGGAATATTAAAACCTAAAAGAAAAGCACAACCTCTGGCTATATCCGTATAACCGCTAAAATCGCAATAAACTTGCCAGGTAAATCCTTGTGCCGCCCAAAAAAGAGAATTGCCGTCATACTCGGAAGGATTTCTATATACTGGATCTATCAAAGCGGCGATATTATCCGCGACTAAAATTTTTTTTGCAACTCCAAGCCCTAAAAGATATAAACCGGCATAAACATAAGAAGGTTTGATTTTTACTTTATCCAAGATTGGAAAAAAATCTTGGTGCCTCATGATCGGACCGGCCACCAACTGTGGAAAAAATAAAATAAAAAGTACAAATCGAAAAAAACCACAATTTTCGATAATCTTTCCGCGATAAACATCCACTACAAACGCGATAATTTGGAACGTATAAAAACTGATTGCAAGCGGTAGAATAATTTGAAAGCCGAAGGTTTTTTGGTCTAAAAATTTCCAGCTGGTCCAAGTATAAAAGTTATCTGTAAAAAAATAAAAATATTTAAATATTCCCAGATTGATCAGATCTAAAATTACGATCGTTCTTAGAACGAACAGACTTTTCTTTTTAAATAGACTTTGAATTGCTAAATAAT
The DNA here is from genome assembly GCF_000243695.2 of Leptospira kirschneri serovar Cynopteri str. 3522 CT. NCBI lineage: Bacteria > Pseudomonadati > Spirochaetota > Leptospiria > Leptospirales > Leptospiraceae > Leptospira > Leptospira kirschneri. The sequence continues at coordinate 333,421 of NZ_AHMN02000007.1, forward strand.
TAATATAAAGAATTCCTAATAAATGAAAAAGAAAAGGAATGCTCCAGGTAGCGTAAAAAATTAAGGATGCGATTACAATCACCCATTCCCTGTAGCTTTTCCCGTTGTAACTCCAATAAATAATATAAACACAAAGAAAGAATAGAAGAAATAAAGTGGAAGTAAAGATCATTTGGTTTCCTTTTCCAGAATTGCTTTCAAATCTTTTGCAAATGCGAGCGTTAGTTTTTTCATTCCTATCGAATTGAGATGAATCAGATCGTAATAGTAATTCCCGTTATCCGGACCGTCCAACATATCCTGATAATCAAGTAACGGAACCGGATTAGAAGGATGGATTCTTTTTAGTTCTCTTTTCCAAACTTCGTTTCTTTCCGTAAGTCTCCATTTTTGTATGAGTTGACTATAAGGTGCGACTACTCCGATTATTTGTATGTCTTGACCGTTTTCTTTTCCGATTTTTCTGATTTCGTCGTGTAAAATCTTAAGACGATCGAAGTACTGTTTTGTGACTTCGTCTTCTTTTGCATGTGTAACTATATGATTTGCGATAATGCAGGTATCAAAGATCGCCTTTTTATGAAATCGATCCGAACCTTTTGGAATCGGTAGACCGTTAGCAGGATCTGTCTTTTCGATACAGTTAGAAATGTCTTGAATAGGATACATGCTGATTCTTTCTAGATAAGAATTCTCATAGTCCCAAGGATTCAGATTTTCTATTTTAAAACGTTTCCCTATATCTTTGATCCTTTTAGAAGGACTTAAAATCAGATCTTGAATGTCTCTCCTATAAGCGATGGACTTCAAAGTAATGTAGATAAGATCGTTCACATTCACTTGATAACCGAAATCATAAATTCTGGAATACACTTCCAGACGATTGAATTCGGAAATCATCGCAAGAGTAGGTAGATTTAGAATTTTTTGACCAACCCAAGGAGTTGTCACTTCAAATACGTGAACTACCGTTTTTACGTTTTTAAAATGAGGAAGAGTTTTTAAAACGGCCAGATCTTGTACGATCAACTCGGTTCCTGGAATTGCAATGGACTGAACTTTTTTTCTTAAAGAAGAAAGTTCCTGATTCAAAATAGGAATGGACAAACCTTGATATGCGACCGATGTTCCTACGACCAAAACGTCTGGATCAAATTCTTTTTGTTTTTCAAGAACGTGATCCGTAATTCTAGAAACGTTAGCCGCGTATGAATTCTTTTTTAAAAAAGGTTTATAACAACCGAACTGCATTACGGTTTCGAGCCCAACTAGGATCAAAACCGGAATCCAAAACTTGGAATCTTTGATAAACGCAATATATTCTTTCATATTGGATTTTTATCCTAAAACGCAAAGTAAAGAAAACTCTGACTTTCTGTAATTCCGAAAATCAAAAGCATAAATACGTTTGCCAGAAAGAAAAGTATGAATTTCCATCTACTTTGAACGATTCTTTCTATATTATTTTTTGCGAATAGATAAGATGCTATAAAACAAATCAATAATAGAATCCCATATGTATAATTAGAATATCCTTTGATTCTTACAAATCCATTCGGTCCTAAAAAGAGTAGAGACTTCATCATAGGAATCGCCTTTTCCATTGTCTCCGCTCTAAACATGATAAATCCAAACGTTAGGCAAAACATCGTAAAAATTCTAGCACAAATATCGTATACGATGCCTCCTTTCTCGTTTAAAAAGGTGGCAATTCTTGTTTTAGAATATTCTCTATGTGCAAGAATCATAATTCCCTGCCAGAGTCCCCAACTGATAAAATGATACGCGGCTCCGTGCCAAACTCCCGCAAAAAACCAAGTGATAAATATGTTTCTATACGTGAAGAGTGCACTTCCTCTAGATCCACCGAGAGGAATGAAAATATAATCCCGAATCCAAGTAGAAAATGATATATGCCAACGAGACCAGTGATCCGTTATGTTTCTTGCGACCATTGGAAAATTGAAATTAGGATCAAACTTATATCCAAAAAGACGAGCCACACCGATGGCGATGTCGGTATAACCTGCAAAGTCAAAATAGATCTGCCAACCAAACGCAAGCGCCCCTGTCCAAATTTCAATGGGATTGAGAGTTGTATAGTTTGCAAAAGTAGAATCTACCACTTTTGCTAGATTGTCTGCAAAAACAATCTTACGAGTAAATCCAATCAGAATCTGACAGAACGCGATTTGTATATCTTCTTTTTGAATTGGAAGAGGAAGTTCTAAATCTCGAAAGAACGTTTGCGCACGGACGATCGGTCCAGCTACCAGTTGAGGAAAAAAGGAAACATAAAGAGCAAAATCTAAAAAAGATCTTTTGGCTTTTATTTGTCCTCGATATACGTCAATCGTATAACTCAACGATTGAAACGTATAAAATGAAATTCCAACCGGAAGTACTATATCATAATATGCGAATTTAAATCCTGCCGTAGGAGTGAGATCGTTTACTACTCCTAAAAGAAAGTTCGTATATTTAAAGTAGGCGAGTAGTCCTAAATTGGTGATAAGAGATAACAAAAGCCAAAGTTTTCTTTTTTTAGCATCTACGGTATCTTGAATTTTGAGAGAAACGAAATAATCGATGACAATTGAATAGAGTAAAAGAAGGATGAATTCTTTTCTCCAAGACATATAAAAATAAAAACTTGCGCCTAAAAGAAAAATTCTTTGTATTTTTCCTTTTAATAGATGATTGAGAATGAGTACGATCGGAAAGAAAAATAGAAAATGAAGAGAGTTAAAAAGCATTTTCGTCTAAATCAAGCTTTGGAATATCTGAAGAGCAGTTTTTCAAAATAGAATATACTTACAACTTCAATTTACAGGCTTGGAGCTTTAGAATCCATATCAAAAATGTTGGTTTTTTCCGATTCAGCGGGATAAATTTTTTCTGGAAGAATCGATTCTAGTTTGAATTCAATTCCCTGTATATAACTTACAGTTTTTTTCTTAGAACGGGGGAATGTAGAAAAAGAGAAATTGATCAGAAATAAAAGAAGACACCAAACAAAGAGTATCGAATGATAAATCGCTCTAGTCCCAAATGCAAACGTCCGAAACTCGATGGATTTTAAAGTCAAACCTGCAAGAAGAATCATGCCTATCGAAGTCCCCACCCAAAATTCGAAGAAATAACCTTCCCACCATGTATAAAATAAAATGGAAGGTACAAGCCAAAACAAAAGTAGAATTGTCTCGATTGGAAACCGTTTCCAGATATTTTTAAAATTGAAAAAACACACACAAAGAATAAGAACCCAAAAGGTAAGATTTAGATTGTAAGGTAAGGACTCTCTTTGTTCCCAAGAATGTAGACGGACTCTCAACCCGTTTTTAACTCCTTCAAAATTGAGAAACGCATCTCCGATTCCTCGGTAAAAATTCATTACATAATTTTTTGCCTCTGGAGAATTTCCCCATTTGTCCTTAGTGGCATATAAAAAAAGCCAGTTCGCAAAATTTCTTTCGCTGTCCAAAGGAGAGGAAAGATTTCTATTCAATAAAATAAAACCAACGTAGAGATAAGAAAGAGTCAGAACTCCAATCAGTAAAAAACAGTATAAAAGCGTATAACGTAACTTTTGAGGAGGTTCGAAATTTTTTCCTTTCCAAGTTTGAGAAAATAAAATAGAAATCGGAACCAAAGGTAAAAATAAAATATCCGATTGGTGGAAATAAACTCCAAGAAGTTGAATCGTAAAAAGGGTGATTAAAGAAATCGGAGAATGTCCTTTTTTGGCAAAATAAACACAGAACAGATACAAAGCCGCGGTCAAACAGGAGTGAATCAGCGGAGTATCATTGTGTTGTGAATAGAACCAAAAACCTTGAGAAAAATGGACGGCTAAACCCAATATAATTGCGCCTAACGTGTCCGAATAAATTTTACGATACATATAAATAAAACAAAAAAGAAAAAGTAGTGCGGAAATTAAGATCCGTAGCCGAAGTCCGAACATCACGGAATCTTTTCCAAACCATTCTCTCCAAAGTTTGAGATATAAATAACCGCTACTTTCAAAACCTAAATGATGAGGGTTGTAGAAAATTCTCCATATAAGATCGGAGTTGATATTGTAGGCGTAAACGATTGCGTCCCAATCGTAATGTCTGGAAAGAAAACGAAGATCGAAAAGAAAAACGTAAAATAAAAATAAAATCAGAAAACCGAAAAAAATTTTATTTTGTAAGGTTCGTGTTATCATCAAACATCCATTAAACGTATATATAATAGATCGTTTGATTTCTTTTCAGTTTTTGGGATTAATTTTAAAAGTAATCTCATCGGATTTAAATTTTTGGACAAGTTGTAGTTTTCACTAAATTAAAAATTTATTTAATATAGATTGTCGATAGAAATTTCCGAATGACTCAATTCAAATAAATTCCCATATTCTAATATTCAAATAGTCCTCGGATCAGGTTTCCGTTTTGGCTCGGAAAAAAAAATGGAGAATAAAGTCCTGAAACTTTGCCTTCCGATTTTAGATCGGGAACAAAAATCACAATTCTTTCTAAACCTAAAAATCCTCTTAACAAACCGGTTTTATGTATAACTTGAATTCCGTTTTGTTTTCGATTCCACTGAAAGACATTCTTGTCGAAAAAGAACTTCCTTTCTAAAAAAAGTAAATCCCCTCTCAGAAATAAAGAAGTGAAACAAGTCCTACCGATAAAACGCGCCCAATCTAAGATAAAACCAAGTCCTATATAACCGAAAATGATAACGCCGACCGCCAGATACAATCTTGGATCCTGTAAGATCGGAAGATTTAAAACTTTCGGAATCAATAGAAAATCGGTAAATTTTTGAAGATAAAAAGCGGAAAGTTGCGCCGCAAAATAACAACCGTATAACACTCCAAAGACGACTAAAGTAATAAATATCGGAGGAATGGGATTGATCTTCAGACGAATCTGACTTCCCGTTTGATTTGAATTCAGGGATTCCCAGCCGGAGTAAATTTTTTTTTCATTCTGTTTCATGTTTCTAACGATGTAATTCCTTTCTATGTTTCCAGAGATCGATCAAACCTTCTTCGATTTTTTTTGCAGTCTGATCCCAAGTCCACTGAGACGCATCCCAAACGGAAGGTCTTTCTAATTTTTTATTAGGTAATTGTAATAAAGAAGAAATCCAAGAATCTACATTCAAAGGTTCCGCAAATAAATCCACGTCTCTTTCTAAAATCTCATGGAACACAGGAATATCGGAAGCGACGCAGATTTTTCCTTCCCTAAGGGCTTCTGTCAAAGGAAGTCCAAAACCTTCATGGGTCGAAGGAAATAAAAACGCAGAACATTTTTGATACAACCAAGCAAGAACTTCGTCTTCCGGATTCTCTACAAAAAAAATCCCTTCGGATTCTAGATCACCTTCTTTTAAAAGTTTTGTCAGACCCTCTGACTTCCAACCTAAACGACCGGCGATTACAAACGAAAAAGGGTAAGAAGGATTTTGTTCTTTTAGTTTTAGATAAGCGTCGATCAGAGTGTTTAGATTTTTTCTAGGTTCTAACGTTCCAATGGTAAATAAAAAATTTTCAGGAAGTTTTTGAAGCGGTTCTTGAAAGGTAGGAAAAGATTCTACTCCGGGATAAACTACTTTCAATTTTTGATTTAGGTTCGATTTAAATTTTAAAATATCCTGACGTGTGTTTTCGGAAAGACAGAATATAAGATCGGCGCGATTTAACGTTTTAGGAGAAAGAATTCTATGTTGCCAAAAGTTTGCGGTTGTCATCGTCTTAGGAGCGGCGCGAAAGTTGAGATCATGATAATTGACCGCGGTCAACGCGCCACCGCAGATTAGAGGGAGCAACTGAAGAGTTCCCCAAAAAATATCCAATCGATCTTTTCTGATTCTTCTTGGAACCGTGCAGTTAAGCCAAACGATCCCAGGAAATTTCCCAGTCATAAAAAATTTGGAATTTGAATTCGAAAGAATATCATAAAATACTGTATGAATCGGTTTATTGGAATAGAGGTAGTATTCCAAAGGAGAATCGTTTCGAATCAATCTTCTTAAAACTTCGGCAAGGTATCTGGAGTTCCCAGTAATTCCGTAGGCCAGAGGACGAACATCCACTCCTACCCTAGGTTTGTATTTAAGTTCATTGGTTTGAATCGGCATCGTAAATTGGTTATCAATTTTAATTCTTTTCCGAAGTTGTATACTTCAAAGAGAATAAAAGTAAAACATATTGAAAAATCGCAAAATATAAAAGATAAGAAGCCATCATTAGTTTCTCTTCTACGCCGTTACCTAAAATCGAACGGTTAAAAAGGAGAATCAAAACCGAGCCGACTATAAAATAAAAAGACACTTTATCTTTTTCAAATATAAGTTTTATAGAATATACAATTCTTTTTGGAAAAGGACTGGAGCTTGTTTTCCAAAAAGGAAGAACCGAACGTTCCGCAAAAGACCAAGTCTGATCGAGTAGAATTCCCGAAGGATACAAAAGAAAAACGAAAGAATGTATCCAGGAAATTCCGCTGAATACAATCGAAAAAACGAACAGACAACCCAGAGTCAATTCTATATTACGTTTTACAAATACTTTCCAAAAGAACGGAATCACAAGGGCTAAAGAAAGAATAGAATACATCCATTTCACAACCAATTCGTTCAATTCTTGAAGAGGATAACCAAGTCGAGATTGATTTAGGACGTCTGCATAATTTAAGAAGTATTTTGCAAGAGTAGCGTTTAAACTCTGGTTGTTTTTCCAGGCCCTAAACAGAGGCGATTTTAAATAATTATCTAAAATCAATTGTTTCCAAGTTAAAGTCATCTCGATCGTAAACGAAGGCGCATATAAACAAGGAAGTAAAATCCAAAACAGAACAAATACAAACGTATAAAAAATCGCTCGGTAACGTTTCTGCATTAGAAAAAAAAGTAAAAAAGCTCCCGGAGTCAGTTTGATTACGATCGCAAGAGAAAGTAAAAAACCGGATAACCAGTCTTTGTTAGTATGAACGGAAGTCAAAATCAAAAAGATTAGAATCAAACTGACTTGATTGTTGTTCTGATGATTTTCCAAAAATCTCAGGTTGAGGATACAAAGAACAATGACAAAAAGTAAATTTCCTTTTCGATGAAAACGAACGGAAAGAATATACAGAGAGCCTAACAAAGCCAGAAAATTCAACGTAAGAAAAATTGCAGATGCAACCTCGTACGGAAACAGAGAAATCGGAATGAGTAAAAAAGCGAACGTAGGCGGATAGATATAAGAACCGACCCCTTCCATCATATCTTTTAGTTGTAGAAAAACTTTTGGAGTAAAAATCTCTTCGATTTTAATTTCTCCCGATCTAAGTTTTGTAAGAATTTCTTCTATCTGATCTAAGTTGTATAAATTATTTCCTTGAGTAAATCGAATCGAAGCATTATAATAATCCCGAAAATCGGATCTGTTTTCGGATTTTAATATACCGTTAATAAAGAAGAGAGAAAAAAATAAGACGGTTCCTCCAACAATCCAGTTTCTCAATTGCATTCTGAAACACTTTTCAATTCCTTTAGAAAAGCCAACCAATAAAAAATCATACATATTCTTTTCTGCTTTGTTTCTAAGAGGGAGCGTCCAACAATGGGACGGATTTGTGAAGTAGGCTCATCTCATTTCTGTATACAAAATCTATCAAATTGTTTTTTATTAAAACGGGTCTCAAAAATAAAATTTAACTTAAAATGATTTTGAGCCATATTTGAAAAAAGTTTCTTGAGATAACTTTTAATCTAAAAAATTTAGCAACGTTACGCCCTCTCATTCAAAAAAATGTTATTTAAAGACCTCAAAGAATTTGAGTTTGTATTGTCCGAAGAAAGGATTGCACGTTATCCGGTAGCCAATCGGGATGAGAGTAGGCTGATGGTCCTGGATGTAAATACGGGGGAAATTTCGAGCGAACCTTCTTTTAAAAATGTGATTTCTTATTTAAAAGAAGGAGATCTATTAGTCGCCAATCATACCAAAGTAAGTAAACGTAGGGTTTATCTTAGATCTAAAACTAGAATTCACGAAGCCATGTTTCTGGAAGAAAAAGAATCACTCTGGAAATGTAAAATTAGAAATTCTAAAAAATTAAAGATGGGAGAACGACTCTGCGATGAAAAAACAAAACAGGTTCTATTTACGATAGAAAAGAAAAAAGAGGAATTTGTATTTCTAAAACCCGAACGCCCGCTTCAAGAAGAGGATTTTCAACAGATCGGAGAGATTCCAATTCCTCCCTATCTCAAAAGAAATGCGGATTCTGAAGACGAAATCAGATATCAAACACTATTTGCAAAAACACCAGGTTCGGTGGCCGCGCCAACGGCGGGTTTACATTTTTCGGAAAACATATTCAAAATTTTGAAAGAGAAAAAAATACAATTCTGTACTTTAGAACTCAAGGTAGGGTATGGAACTTTTCAACCACTTACGGAAGAAAATTTTCAAAATCAAAAATTACATCGGGAGGAATTTTTTTTAGAAGAATCGGGCGCACAAATGTTGAATCTCGCCAAAAAAGAAAGAAGAAGAATTTTTTCGATTGGAACCACTACTTTAAGAGCGCTCGAATCCGCTTACGATCCGGTTACCGATACCTTTCGTTCCGGTCCGGGAGTTACGGAACTTTTTATTCTTCCAGAAGATAGATTACAAAGTTGCCAAGGTCTCATCACAAACTTTCATCTTCCGGGTTCTAGTTTACTTTTATTAGTTTCCGCATTTGCGGGAAAAGAATTGATTTTAAAAGCGTATCAAAAAGCGATCCAAGAAAAATTTAGATTTTACTCTTATGGAGATGCAATGTTGATTTTAGGAATAGAATTGATTCCTTAAGGAACTCGACGGAGAATCGTTTTTAGTGATTAAAAGAATAACTTCCAATCAATCGGCGATCAAACTTCATGCAGGAAAACAGAAACCTAAAAACGGCCTTCCCGATTTTTTAGCTTTTCACAGAGAAGAACTCAGTTCCTTACCGAAGGCACTGGAAAATCCTGGAATTTTTTCCAACATTCTGATTACGGGACCGGGATTAGAATCCAATCTTACCTTATTACAAGAATACGTTTCCGGTTTAAAAAAAAATATCAAAGTCATCTGCGATCCTCATCCTGGATTTTTGACTCTTGCAGGATTTCCGGGAAATACGGAATATCGACCTGGTAAAATGGCCGAAGCGGACGGAGGTTATCTTTTATTACCGATGCGAGCTCTCACGGAAGATTCTAATTTGTATTTTCTAGTCAAAGAAGTATTACAAACTGGTAAAATAGATTTTTTAACGTTACCCGAAATGACAGGTTCCAAAGAGATGAATCGTTTTCATCCTTCGGTTGATACTCGGTTTCGACTCATCCTAGCGGGAGAAGAAGGAGAAGTAGATTTTATTTCCGGAATCGATCCTGATTTTTACGACAGTTTTTCTTTTAAGATTCATCTACCATACGAAGCAGTGATGAAGACTAAAAAAAATCTTCAACTTTTTGGCGGATTGATTCATTCCTGGGAAAAACCAGGGTATCCGGAATTTGATTCGTCCGCCGTGGATGCGTTACTCGAAATTGGACTAAGATGGAATGACAGTAGAACAAGACTTTCTCTTTCTTTTGCGGAGCTTAGGACATTTGTAGGAGAACTTTTAGTACTCTATCGAAAAGAAAAAAAGCCAATTACTAGAATTCAGGTAGAATCTGCGATCGAATCCGTAGAAAAAAGAATCGCCGTCTATAAAAGAAGATATTTAGAAAGTGTAAGAGAAGGTTTGAATACGATTCAACTCAAAGGAAAAAAGACTGGGAGGATCAACGGTCTTTCTGTGATATTACTCCATTCTTCTTTAGCGGATTTTGGTCAGGTAAATCAGGTTTCGGCAAGAGTTGCACTTGGTTCTGGAAATTTTATCAATATCGAAAGAGAAGTAAATCTTTCCGGAGACTTGCACGATAAGGGAGTTTTTATATTACAATCTTATATTAAAGGAATGTTCTCTCATATACAATCTTTTGGTTTGGATGCTTCCATTTTATTCGAACAAAACTATTCTCCAATCGATGGAGATTCTGCAAGTTGTGCTGAACTTCTTGCGATCCTTTCCGCGCTTGCTGGTCTTGAAATCCCTTGTAATATTGCAGTGACTGGTGCGCTTTCTCAATATGGAGAAATCCTTCCGGTAGGTTCGGTAAATACAAAAATCTCAGCTTGGTACGAAATAATTCAGATTGTAGGAAATTCGAGGGATAAATATTCGGTTTATATACCCACTGCCAATTTGCGGGATTTGAACTTACCTTCTCCTATTCGTAAGGCTATGGACAAGGGAAAATTTCAGATTTTTACCTGTTCACACGTAGAGGAATTGATTCCGGAAGTTTTTGGAATCCCAGCCGGAAAATTTGGCAAAAATGGAAAATATCCGTCCGGAAGTTTGTTCCATTTAATAGAGGAGAGAATCGACCGGAAAAAAGAAGAAGAACATATATAGAAACCGTAATCTACTTTGTAATAATGCGACAAAATCTTGAAAAAATTTCTTTCCTAAACATGGAAAAAATTCCAAACTGTAGAAAAAAAGACTTATTTTTGAAATATTATTATTTGTTTTTATACAGTCCAAATTGAACAGATTTTGAGAGGAGATTTTTTTTATCCGAATGACTTTTCGGGATTATTCATAGAACGGGATCTATATTTGAGACTGGTCCTTCGATTCTGATTACCGATAATAAATTAAGAGCATGAAAATCATCGGGGTCATTAATATTCAATCCTCTTTGTTTATCAGCAGCCTTTCCGCGGTTGGATTAGGGGTTCTTTTATCCATTACTCAGGTCAAAACCCCGGAGAATTTTCAAGAAATAGAGTTTTCCCCTTTAAAAGAAAAAAACGAATTCAGCCCTACCTTCAAAGGGAAAAGAGAACCAAAAGAAATTCAGACATTTGAAATTTTAGGTTCTAAAGAAATCTATAAAATAGAAAAAGATTTAGAACTCACTGAAAACAGTGGTTTCAACTTTACGGGAATGGGGAATGTTTGGAGAAGTTTTTCTCACAATTTAAACTGGAAACAACCGGATATTCTATTGAACGATTCGAATTTAGTTTGGTCGGGAGCTCGTTTTTTAGGAGTAAAACAAGATAAATTTCAAATGATGGCTTCCGTTCTTCCTACCTTGCCTTTTTCGGAATTGTCTCCTTCTTTCAAAGGAAGAAAGTCGGACCCTTTTGGAGCCGCGACAGGAATGAATCAAGCTAAGTTAGACTCCTTTGAATTGAGTTATGCAGTTTTACCGGGAGTAAACGCAATTTTGAAAACCGGAAATTCTCTTCCTTATACTGCGGATCAAAGGGATCAGGGTTATTCAATGGCTGGATTTTCTTTTCAACCAAACGAATATCTCAGTACAAAAATTGTCTCTGGGAGTTCTTTCGGAAATTCAAGTTTAACAGCAAACAGACTTTCTTATTCTAATTATTCTGCCAATTCTCAATTTACAAACATAGATCCGAATATTGGAAACAATCCGGTTCTTAGAAGTCAGGCAATGGGAAATACAGGAGGCAGGGTAATCGAATGGCAGGCAAACATTCAGCCCGTTAGACGCCTTTCATTTCAAACTTCTGTTTTGAATAAAGAAAAAGACAAAGGGTTTTATAATCCGGAAGCGGCTCGTTTTTCTATGTTTATTGATTTTTCTAAAATCATTTTGAATGTAAGATACAGTTATTCTGCAGATCCAAATACTAGAAATAACGGACTTTATATCACTCCCGAATCCGATGCAACTACTCTCGGATTTACGATGCTTTTAGATCCGGCAGGAAGATATTCTTTATTCTTCGGGAACAATTACTACAATTTACTCTCTCAAAAAAATTCCGGAATCAATACTCAGGTCGACGAACCACTACGTTCTTTTTCAGCCAGTTTCCGAGGAAAAACTAGTTTTCAGAATGCGATTTTTTTCATGAACTTCAGAAACAATCTTTCCAAAGGTGTAATTTATACAGACGTGGGGCCGTATAGACTTCCTGCCTTTTCTCAATATTACACTGAGTATTTTACTTCCTTAGGAATGGAACTCTCCTTCTAACTTCTTTTCTAGTTGTTTGTTTTAACGTTTTTGAAATTGAATCGAAAAAAATTTCGATCGATCGTTTGGGTTTGTAAAAAAACCATAGCTAAAAGTTTTTTGAGAGGGAATATAAAATGTTCGGTAACAAGTTAGAATCCATCAAACAAATGAATCAAATGCGCGTGAGAATAAAAAAAGCGGAAAAGGATCTTATGGCGCTTTCTTTTGAAGGGAAATCTAAAAACGATCTAGTCACTTGTATCTCCGACGGTAAGCTCAATATCAAAGACATATTGATCGAAGACGAACTTCTCGCAAAAAACGATAAAAAACTTCTACAGAAAAGTATCAAACAAGCAGTGTCTCGTTCTTTGGAATTGGCGCAAGATGCCGCAGAAGAAAGAATGGCGGAGTTTCGTGGAATTATGGGAATGGAATGAACGCAATTATATGCGTAATTAAGAATGTAACGAGATTAGAACTACTCGAAAGTTGACAAATGTGACCTAAATTGTAGGAACTACTGCATTTTATTAAAAATTTCTAAAGAATTATCGCATAAAATTCTTTTAGGTTTTGGGGCAAGCTTTTAATGTTTAGTTTAAAAAAGAAACAGTATTATTTGTTATCTTTTACGATTTACATTTCTTTGATTGAGTTTTGTTCGTTGAGCCATTCAAAAACGGAAAACTTGCCTGCTTTCAAGATCACCTTGCCATTGTTATCTGGAGAATATTATTCTAATATTCAAAAATTAGAAGAAGGTTATTTTGTAAGACAATTATTTTTGGACATGACTCGAAAGCAGAATCAGTTTGTTTTTACACAATTGAGCGTGACACTCAGTAAAAACCGAGAAGAAACTAGAATTGAAGGAATTGTAAAAACTACGGCCCGAGGAGCTGAGTTGATTCCTGAATCTTGTAGGGTTTTTACGAATAAGGAATCTGGAAACAGATGGGCTTTAGTAAGGGTTTACGATTGTGATCATCTTTCTTTTCACATCGAATCTAATCGGCCTAATTTCATTTCTATCGAGCCGGATTTTATACCTGGAAATTTAATCGGAGTTTATAGAAAATCTGCGTCTTCCAATCCAAGTAAAATCAGCGCTCTCGTTTTGGAAAGTAAGGGAAAAATTTTAGAGGTTTGGGGACTTAGACTTTCAAGAGTGAGGAAAAACGCAAGCGTTGTATTAGAAAAACAAAACGGACAAAAATATTCAGTCCGAGCTTTAGAAACCGTTGGGCAGGTTATGGTGGAAAAAGTCTCTGTCGAAAAAGGAGATATTCTTTTATACGACAATCACACTAATTTCGGTTCATTCATAGATTAAAAAATTAGAATATTATAATCCTGGATGTATTGGAACTAGTTTGAGATAGGGGAGTCGTTTTCGGATTTGATCCAATTCTTCCTTGGATAAGTTTAATTCCGACCATTCTAAATAACGTAGATGATTCATTTCATAGACTGGATGTATTTCTTTGATTTTAGTATGTCCAATTCGGAGTTCTAGTAAATTTTTACAATTTGAGATCGGTTCTAAGGTTGAAATTTCAGTGTTTCGAATGTCTAGTTGTTGTAATTTACATTCTGAGCCGATAAAAGATAAGTCTTTGACTTTTGTTTTATACAAACCTAATTTAGTTAATTTTCCAATTTCGGAATATTGTTTTAGATCTTTCTCATCCACAGAAGTTTCTCCTAGATATAAACTGTGTAGGACGGTTAGTTGGGACAAAGGAGAAAGTTCTTTTACTTTGGTTCCGCTTACGTTTAGAAAACCGATCGTTTTTAAAGAACTGAGTTCTTCTAAATTCTGAAATTCGGGATGTAAAATTTCCAATGAAACTAAATTTCTAAAATCTATTAGCCTAGTTGTATCTGGGAATTCACTTTTATCAAATCCGATCCAACGAATTTGATACGGATAATATCTGAGAATTTTACCTTCTTTAGAAAATACCGGAATTCCACCTGGAATGGATTCTTTTTTGAATAAAGAACAAGAAAAGATCCAAAAACAAAAAATTAAAATCTTGAGTAAGGTAAAAAAACGGATTTGGATCATCTAAGTTATCAACCAATCAAAAATAAAATGTCGTGTATAAGTTTAAATTTCAAAACTTCACTGCCAAATTTGTGGGATTCTAGGAACTCCTACTTTTTTAGAATAGAATATTCTAATTTTGATAACTTAAGATCTTCTACAAAATTAGAGTTCCACAAATTTTTACCTAAAACCTTTTCTAATAAGGTTTGATTCTACAAAATAACTTGGATTCTGTGTAAGAAACTAAGTTTTTATATAAAAAATGTGGGAACTACCACTTTAGAAAACGATCTCTCATTTTCTTTGGTATAAATTCACGTTAAAAATTCAAATTTGTTTTACTTTATTCTGATTTTGAGTTTGACTCTCATCTTCACGTTTTCAAGATAATCCAAAATTAGGAAAGGAGTTCAATATGAGAAAAATTCAAAAATATACAAATACAGCAGTCATTTTCAGTTTGATTCTTAGTGTATTCTTAAATTGTAAAGACGACAAAAAAGACGATATAGATCCGTTATTAATTTTGGTCGGTTTAGTTTCGGGTTCATCTAGTTATAACTGTTCGGCAACCGTAAAGGGAAAAGTCGCTTCTTTGCCTGCGATGACCGCAACTACTTCCGTTCAAACTCTTGTTTACGGTAAGGTTCCGTTTGTAAATCATTCTATTGCAGCCGTAAAAGTGACAGGCGCTGTCAATGGAACTAGAATCGTTTTTACCGGACGAAATGTTGCTGATTTTGATGAAGGAACTTCCAATAATGAAAACGCACCTTTGATTTATAATACTTCTTCTTGTCCACTTGCCGATTCTAGCCAAGATACTACAAGATCGACTTACACAACAAATAGCGAAGGTCAATATGGTTCTACAGTTGGAGATGGTCCTTACACTTATACTTTAAATGCTACAAAAGGCGGGGATTACTACTTCGTTTTTTATCTTGCAAGTAGAACCGCAGAACCTCCTACGACCACATTTCAATTACAGTAAAATTTAGATTTTTATCGATAAAATGAACCAATTCCCGATCCTTAAACAGTTTTTAAAATATACCTGTTTTTGGTTCGGGATTTTCATTCTATTTCATTGTGCAAGACAACATCCCGCCGTCGATCAAAACGAGGTCGCGTTCAAACAAGCGCTTCTCGATCTACAAAAACAAATCGAAGAATCTACTCGGTCCAAAATCATTTCTACAGAACCAAATGGAGATGGTTCTTTCACTACAAACATCCGGTCCGTTTCGTATGACGTTTGGATCAAATATAATTTTGCCGACAAATCCCAAGCTTTTGTTCCGGATGTGTCTGGAGGTTGGGACGTAGGTTTTCAAAGATTTAAGCTTCAAACCAATAGCGGGCTCACACATTCCGAAGGACAAGGTGGGGCTTGTATGGCCAATCCCGTAGTTACCAATTTTGAGATTGCAGCGTCGTCTACTTCTACCGCTTTGGGTTGTGCAAATGTTTCTTTTTCTCCCGATACAAACGTATCCGAACTTGCAAGTGGAGGAATTCAAACAAATTACGTAGGCAATGATGTACTTAATAAATGGTTCAACTACAGTCTCGCTTTTTTACAACCTAATTATAAGGTTTTTGTAATCCGTTCCAACACGGGGAATGAATACTATTTGTTTCAAATTACTGGTTATTATAACTCCGAAGGCACTTCGGCCCATCCAACCATTCGATGGAAACAAATACAATATTAAATAAATTGAATATGTTTTTCCCCCACTTGAGCCGTTCTTTTTCGTTCGTTTTATTTTTGTTTCTTTTTTATGTTTCTATCCAAGCCCAAGATGAAAATACAAAGATAGAAAATAAAGTTACCCAAAAAAAATCGCCAAACACAATTACTACGAAGGAGAACCCGATCACTGACGATTCTAAAAAGGACAGCGGGAATGGTCAAAACGGACAAATCGTTCCGGAAGAATCACAGATCGTGGTCACAGGTTCTAGAGGAGAAAGAAGACTTAAGGATTCTACGGTCGCTACCGAAGTCATTTCCCGTAAAAAGATAGAAGCAAGCGGCGCTAGAAATGCGGCGGAAGTTTTAGAAACCCAGTTGGGAATTGACGTGGTACCTTTCTTCGGAGGTTCTAGGGTTCGAATGCTCGGTTTAGATTCCCAGTATGTTTTGATCCTTATTGATGGCGAAAGAATTTCCGGACGTTTAAATAATGCTGTGGATCTTAGTAGATTTAAAGTTCAGAATATTGAAAGAATCGAAATTGTAAAAGGGGCCTCATCGGCGTTATACGGAGCAGACGCAATCGGAGGAGTAATTAATTTAATTACGAGAGAAGCGGATAAAAAACTAAGCTATGAAATGCGAACCACTTACGGTAATGGAAGCAGAAAAAATTTCAACACCGAAGGAGAATTTAATACCACTGCCAACATGGGTTTTAGAAACGAGTATGTGAGTGGTGCGGTTTCCGCGGGTTACAATAAAAACCCCGGTTATCGATTAGTTCCGAATTCTCAGGCGACTACTGGGAACGCATATCAAGACTTAAACACAGGCATCAATCTTACCTTCAATCCAGACGGAAAATTCAAAGGTAAAACTAGAATTCTTTATCAACATAGAGATCAAAACGGAGTGGATGTAACTCAATCCAAAGCGGTCTTTGATCGTAACAATAAGACTCACGACTTTTTAGCTACTGGCTCTTTAGAATACGGATTTGGAAAAAGAAATCTAATTTCTTTTCGAGGAAATATTTCCAAATGGGAAAACAAGTACTATAACAATCAAAGAGGTTCGGACGAATTAGATGTAAAACAATTGAACTCCGAATTGACTTCCCAGGGAACCGTTCAATTAGACATGGAAGCTTCCGAAAGACATTTTATCACAGTAGGTGCAGAATCCTTTGCGAATGAATTAGAATCAGATCGATTACAAAGTAGGTATGTATATAGAACTAGAAAGGCGGTATTTTTTCAAGACGAGTGGACCGTTTCTCGTTCTCCTAGGATTCGAGTAGTACCAGGAGTAAGATACGACGATGATTCTCAATTTGGAAATCAAACAACTCCTAAACTTGCAGCCCGTTATGATATTTTTCAGAACTTAGTTTGGAGAGCGAGTTATGGAAGAGGCTTTCGCCCTCCCAGTTTTCAGGAATTATATCTTCGTTTTGAAAATCCAGCCGTAGGTTATGTTGTAGAAGGAAATCCAAATTTGAAACCAGAACGATCAATTACAATCAACTCGGATTTGGAATATAGTCCTTTTAGTTTTTTGACTTTTTCTTTGAGTGTATATCGAAACGATATTATCAATCTAATTCAGTATAAATTCGATTCGAACAAAGGAAGAGAGTTTGCGGAATTTCAATTACAGAACATCGCAAAGGCTTATACAAGAGGAGGGGAATTTGGAGTTCAATATAGATTCTTAAAATATTTCACTCTTGAATTAGGATACAATCATACAGATACTAGAGATCTAAGTTCGAATAGACCTTTGGAAGGAAGAGCGCTTCATCAGGCATCCGCAAACTTCATCTACAATTCCCCCGGAGGATTTCAATTTAACCTGAGAGGAAAACATCTAGACAAAAGACCGTTTTATAGTTCGACTAACAATCTTTCAGCGGCAGGACAGGATTATATTCCCAGCGAAGTTAAATTGAATGAAAATCCTCCCGTGATTTACGGAAAACCGTTTACAATTTTAAACGTAAGAATTGAACAGAAATTTTTCAACAAACACTTTGCCCTTTTTTTGGGAATAGATAACTTACTCAATCAATACGAACTAGCTTATAACCCCACTCGACCTAGATTTTATTACGGTGGATTTTCCGCGCAGTTTTAATTTCTTTTTCAAAGTTTGGTTCATTAATTTGCATTCGATAAATTAAAAAAATACTTTTGAAATATTCCTCGCGAACCTTAGTTTAACGTGAGTTCGACGTAAGAAAATCTGGCGAATCCGGACCACGCTTTCAGTTCCAGTCAATAAATTGTATGAAAGAAATCTAATATTTTGTCTTTAGTTTCAATTTAGAACGCGACCTTTAGGAAAGTGTTCTGTTGAGCTTTTCTACACCTCAATCGCTTTCACGTTGGATTTTATCGAAATTACGTTAACCTACACTTTATCATAATATTTATGAATACATCCAAGTAGTACAATGTGGGAGCTGTTACAAGTTATTTTATTATAAAACTTTAAAAATATGTGAACTACTTTTTAAGAGATTCTCTCCAGAGTTCATGTTAAACTATAGTGAGTTCGGTATAAGATAGAATTTTCTAAAAGTATGAGTTCCTACATTTTTAGAAATGATTTATAAATTTCAGATTTCAACTTTTTTCAGAAAAGTGAATTGTAGATTTTTCTACAAACTCACGTTAAAATATTTTGTTTCTTTTAAATTTTTTTCTATAAATCGTTCCGGTTGGAAAGTTCGAAGAACCGTTTTCTAGTATGGATATTCTTTTGTTGGATGACGGTCAAAAAATTGAATCTGCTTTGGTAGAAGATTCGTTTGGAACGGATTCTCTTTTGGTTCCAGATGTTTATTGGAATCGTTTGAATTTTCAAGAAAGAAAAGCTCTTCGGGGTAAACTTCCTTTTTTATTGAGGAAATATTCGAAGCAGATCGCTTCTATGAAACGCCTTCATGATCGGGCGGGTAAAATCAAATACAATCGGTGCGTTGGTAAAATGAAAAAGTTTAGTATTCGGGTTCATACTGGTGTTTGGGCGACTTTAGGTGTTTTAGCGGCGGCTCATGGTGTTTCGAGATGTTATCTTTTTAATTATATGCTTTGGTTGGAGGACCTGGGTGGAAAGGAGGATTTTTTTGTGAAAAGTTTAAACCCAGGAGTTCCTAGCTTTCACTGGACTTACAAAATGATCTGGAAAATTGACAGGAGACAAAATCTCATTTCGAGAGAATTACAATTTGAACCAAACCCAATGACGAATAAATATCCATACTATCTAAAAGAATAAGAAGCATCCAGATCCAATATCAAAAAACTCTAATTTATCCCAAAAAAAGCTAGGTCGAAAATTCTAAAACAAAAATGAAATATCAAAATTTTAGAAAACGAAAAGCCCAAGAAACAAATGATTTTTTGATTCTTTGTCTGAAGCAAAGAATTAGAATGGTATTGAAAACGGAGCTAAAAATGTTAGAAAAGATCTATTTAGCCAACCCAAGAGGGTTTTGTGCCGGCGTAAAATACGCAATCTCTTATGTAGAACAAGTACAGGCGAATTCCGAAGAAAAAATCTATGTCCGTAAGGAGATAGTACACAATCGTCGAGTTGTGGAAGATATGAAAAAAAAGGGAATTCGTTTTATCAACGATCTGGATGAGGCGCCCGACGGAGCCACAGTCGTTTTTTCAGCACATGGAGTAGCACCTTCCGTTGTGGAAGCTGCCAAACACAGAGGAATGAAAATTGGAGACGCTACCTGCCCTCTTGTTACAAGAGTACATCGCAAAGCCAGAAAAATTAAAGATACACACCAAATCATCTATATAGGACACGAAGGACACGATGAAGCGATTGGTACCATGGGAGAAGCGGAAATGTTTCTTGTAGAATCTCCGGAAGACGTAGTTTCGCTTCAAAATAAAATTGATCCGAACAAACCCCTGACGTATTTAATGCAAACCACACTTTCAGTAGCAGATACTAAAAATATAATAGATCAAATATCAAAGACATTTCCGTTCGTAGAACACCCCGCTAAAGATGATATTTGTTACGCTACAACGGAAAGACAAGAAGCGGTTTCCTTGATGATGGATCAAATTGATGCCATGCTTGTAATCGGAGCCGACAACAGTTCTAATTCATTGCGACTTTTACAACTTGCACAAAAATCCAAACCTCATTCGTTTAAAGTGTCTGCAGCGGATGACCTTTCCAAAGAATACATTCAAAATAATAAAATTAAAATTCTAGGATTGACCGCAGGCGCGTCCACTCCCCAGGTTCTCGTAGACGAAATCATTTCTAAGTTAAAGGTATTTTATCCAAATGCTGATGTTGAATTATTTCCGGGTTCTAGGGATGACTCTATGAGTTTTAAACTTCCCGGAATTTTACTCAGTTAAAAAAAGTTCGTTTGTATTGTATAAACTCCCACATTTTACTTTTCCGGAAAAAAGAATCTATAAAATAGATTTCTTTTACCAAACTTACAAAAACCTATTTTTACAATCGGTTTATTTGAAAGTGATTCAGAATTATATAATAAAATATCCAATACGTTGTTTTAGAATCAGTTTACGGTAAAAATTTAAGACATTTAATTTTATAGGGTTAGTAAGAAAATTAGAGCGAATTTTCTAAAAGCAAGAATTCCATACATTTTCAGAATTTATCCGTAAAATCGTAGTTTGTGATAGTTCCTACATTCAACTAAACCGATAAAACAACCTCTTCCCGTTTTTATAGAAGCAAATTCGATCGAATTACCTAGTATCATTTTATAATTTTTTACTTTTTTAATATTTAAAACCTTCCGAAATAATAAAATTATTGATCTTTTTATAGAATTCAGGATTTTACATTCGCCGTGGAACCGAACCGAACTAATTTCGAACATTCACAAGAAATTTATGAAATTCTGGTAAATCAAATTTCGGATTCTATGTTAGTCACAGACACACAATTGGAATCTCCCGGACCGAAGATACTTTTCGTAAACCCAGCTTTTTGTAAGATGACAGGTTATACAAAAGAAGATTTAATCGGCAAAACTCCTAGAATCTTACAAGGCCCTTTGACAAATCGAAAAATTATGAGGGACTTAAAACAGTCCCTAACTCAAGGAAAGGATTTTTCGGGAGAAACGATCAACTATAAAAAAGACGGAAGTCCCTATCATGTGGAATGGCGTATATCCGCAATTCGAGACTTTTCCGGAAATATACTATGTTTTATCTCCATACAAAGAGACATCACTGAAAAAGTAAAAAAAGGAGAATCCGTTACGAGACACCTCCGTCTGGAAATGGGAATCACCTCGGCTACACAAATTCTTCTCTCTACTTCAGTAGAACTTAAAATTCTAAAATACGCAATGGAACAATTTTTAGTCTTTTTAGATTCTGAAAGACTTTATCTTTTCAAAAATTCCGAAAACGCAGATTCGGCGGAACTTTATCTGGAAGTGAACGATCCTTCCTTAGAAACCTCCGAAATTCCGGCGTTAGAATCCATCGTTTACAATCAAAATTACTCCCGTTGGAAAAAAGTTTTTTCATCAGGAGGTTATCTGCAGGGAAGTTTATCAGAGTTTCCCGAAAACGAAAAAAAATTTTTCGATCAAAGGGAAATCTGTTCCGTAACTTTAATCCCTCTATTTGTTTCCGACGAATGGTTTGGATTTGCAGGATTCGAGAATTTTAAGACTACAAATATAATCAAAGAAGAAATATTTACGATTCGAACCTTCGTGGATTTGATCAGCGTTTTTTTAGAAAGAAAAAACATATTAGAAGAATTGAAAGTTCATAGAGAAAAATTAGAAGTCTTAGTAAATCAAAGAACGGAAGAATTGAATCTTCAAAAAGAAATGGCGGAAAAAGCAAACAAAACCAAATCGGAATTTCTGGCAAATATGAGTCACGAACTCAGAACTCCTCTTAATTCTATCATTGGATTTTCCAGATTGATACAATTTCCGGAAGGAATGGAAAGAGAAAACCGTTACTTAGATCTGATCTTTCATTCAGGGGTTCATTTACTAAACATCATAAATGATATACTGGACCTTTCCCGCATCGAAGCGGACAAACTAATACTCAACGAATCCGATTTCGATCTCAAAGAACTGATTTCTACTTCGGTAGAAATGATTTTAGGAGAAGCGATCACAAAAAAAATCGAAATGACTTTCGAGTTTTTTCCTAAAGACTCCAACTTCGAAACTAGAGCGGATCCGAAACGAATTCGACAAGTGATTCTCAATCTTCTTGGAAACGCGATCAAGTTTACAAACTCTACCGGTGAGATTTTAATCACTCTACATAAACTCGAAAATAATTTCCAACTTACAGTTCAGGATTCTGGAATCGGAATTCCTAAAGAAGAAATCTCTAAAATCTTTGAAACATTCTACCAAGTAAAAGGAGAAGACCGCGCCGCCTATGAAGGAAGTGGGCTCGGCCTGCCCATTGTTAAAAAAATCGTGGAGGCCCATCATGGCTCCATCGAAGTGGAAAGCGAACTCGGTAAAGGTAGTAAATTGATTGTTTTTCTTCCGTTTTTCACTCGTTTAGAAAATCCGAATATTTCCAGTTTCTTTTCTCAAGAAACGGAAGAATCCCCCTATCCTTTCCATCTTAAATCCATTCCAATTCTGTTATCTATCCAAGATAGGATTTATGATAGAGCAATTGAAAAATATTTCATACATAACTCACAAGAATTCATTTCTTTCCGTACCATGAAAGATTTTTCCAAAATACCACAAAAAAGCCTCGATCCACATAGAATATTGCTATATGATACACGTTTGCTTTTGGAAGAAACGGAAGTTGTTAAATTCTTAAGATCGCTTCTAAATGAGGATTCCAATTTTAGACATTTGATTCTTTTGGAAACCGCGGATATTCCGCTTCCTTTTCAGGAAGATCTGCTTCCTTTCTTTCCAAACTATACGATCCAAAACCCGTTCTCTTTAGATAAATTGAAATCGATTTTAATCGAAATTGAAAAGGAGATATATCTTGGAAATCGAACTGAAAAAGAAGAATATTCTTCGTAAAATTCCGAATGATCCTATTTTGATCGTCGAAGACAAAAAAGAAAACTGCATTCTTCTGGAAAGTTTATGCGATGAACTTGGTGTTAAACACGAGGTTGCGCCTAACGGAGCCGAGGCTCTAAAACGAATCGAAGATAAGAAATACTCCATTTTTATTCTGGACTTGATGATGCCTGTAATGGATGGACGTTCCTTTTTAGTTAAACTCAAAGAGATTTATCCTAACGCGATTGTACTCGTTCAAACGGCCATCGACAGCAACGAAAAAATCATAGAGATCATGAAACTAGGAGTTTTCGATTATATTCTAAAACCAATTTATCCAGAAATTTTTCTCAAGATTCTACAAAAAGCACTAAACTATTATTTTCTAAAAAACATGGAGGAGAATCTCGCCGAGATAGAAAATCAAAAACTAAAAAATCAGCTCGAATGGCTTACCTATAAGGAAACGATTCGTAAATCGGACAGTGAATCTCTTGAAAAAAACTCGATTCATAGTTTAAAAACTTCTCTTTCCCAAGGTAGCGGCATCGGTTCCATGACTAGTCTTTTGGATATGATTGATTCCGTTAAAATCCAAGAAGGAAACTTTTATAAAGTTGATAAGGAAATTTTAGATCTTCTTCTTACCAACAATCGAGTGACTAAGAATATGCTCCTTGGTCTTGAAAAACTGTTAAATCTAATCGATCAAAACTTCGAATTTAATACAATTTCTACTAAAGAAATTTTAGAAAAAACCAAAGATCTTCCCGAAAGTATAGATTCGTTTCTTTTATCTAAAAAGGTTTCAGTCAAACTTCCGGTTTTTAAAAAAGAACATAAGATAAACGTAAACCTTTCTCTTTTATACCTTGCGATGGAAGAACTGTTTCTAAACGCGTTCAAATACTGTTCTTTCAATTCAACGATCGATATTTTTACGAACATCAATCAGAGTTATTTCTGTATTACTTTTAAAAATAGAGTGGATGAAAAACCGTACGGAGGAATTCCAGAAAAGTTCGAACAACTAGTAATCCAACCTTTTTTTAGAATTTATCCCCCCGTCGAAAACGTAAGCCATTTAGAAAAATTCGGCTTAGGTTTAGGTCTGACCGCGGTGGATCATATCGTTCGTAAACATCACGGTTTATTTTTTATCCACAACGCAAACGATCATACTTCCGAAAACGTAAGTCTTTGTGTTCTCGCTGAAATTTTTATACCTTTGGTTTCCTAAGGAGATGTTTACATGAAACGAATTCTAATCGTAGACGATTCGGCGGTTTTTAGAAAAATTCTCAGCCTACACCTAAGTAATTCCAGCTTCGATATTTTAGAAGCGGTCGACGGCCAAGATGGTTTGGATAAATTACAAAATGATAAAGTAGATCTGATTGTAAGTGACATGAACATGCCTAATATGGACGGGATCACATTCGTAAAAGAAATTAAAAAAGATCCTAAGAATAAATTCACTCCGATCATCATGCTTACTACCGAATCTCAATCGGAAGTCAAAAACGAAGGAATCGCCGCAGGCGCGAGGGCCTGGCTTACAAAACCATTCTCTCCCGAAGAACTGGTCCAGACGATCCATAAATTATTACCTTAAATTGTATATGCCATTTTCTTTATATACAGATTTTCAGGAGTCCGATGTTCCGACATTAAAGGTCAGAATAGAAGACGAACTTACGATTTACGAAGCGTCCGAATTTAAAGAGAAAATAAATCTCATCCTTAAAAATTCCGCAGCAGTTTTAGAAATCGATCTTTTCAAAATCCAAAAGATAGATACTTCCTGTCTACAGATTCTTCTCTCTTTTAAAAAAGTAGCTCTGACAAAATACGAACAAGTCCGGTTTGTCAATTTCAGTAATAACGTTTTAAGTCTGATCGACCTCTATAATCTCTCCGACTTTTTTAGAGATTCGATCCTGCCTTCCAAAGAAGAAATCCCGGAACAAAAAGGTTAAATACTAAACTATGGATCTTTCAGAAGTTAGAGATACGTTTATATCTGAGTCAGAAGAATTGCTTTCTTCTATGGAATCTAACCTTTTAATTTTGGAAAAAGATTCTAAAAACAACGAAGGGATTCATTCCGTATTTCGTGCGATCCATACAATCAAAGGAACTTCGGGAATGTTCGGTTACGAACCGATCGAAAAGTTCACCCACGAAGTGGAATCTTTTTTAGATAAAATTCGTTCTAACAAACAAAATCTTACAAAAGAAGGAATTGAATTTTTATTTTTAGCCTGTGATCATATTCGTAATCTTTTGCAAGGTGTTGGAGAAACTTTGATCGTAGATTCTCAAACTTCGCGTAATCAAGTTAATTTACTTTCTTTGGCTAAAAAACTGATCTTAGACGATACTTCTAATCCACAAAAGTACGAAGTAATACAAAACCAACCTACATCTTCAAATCAGCTTGACTTTCATTCTAACTCTACTTTTTGGCAAATTACATTGATTCCTAATATTCATCTTTTTGAATCCGGACTGGATCCTTCCACGTTTATAAAATATCTATCTCAATCAGGAAAGGTGAAACATATTTTTATTTATCCGGATTCGATTCCCAATTGGTCTGAATTCAATCCGGAACATTCTCATCTGGGTTTCGAAATTTCGTATGAATCCCCTTCCAAAGGAGAAGAGATCCATTCTACGTTCCAATTTTTAAAAGAAGGAAGTTATCTTAAAATTCTGGCTCCAGGATGTAGTCTGAATCTTTTTATGGAGAACTACAACGATTTTCCTTTCGGGAAAAAAGCATATTTAAACGCTCTCGAAATCCAAAAAATACTCACACCGGAAGAGATTCAAAAATTATCATATACTTCCGAAAACTTAAATATCCCACATACCACTCAAACGGAACAACTTTCCACCTCCATCGAAAATCAAAAAGAATCCGATTCTATCAAGTTACAAACAAAAACGCTGAGAGTGGATTCTTCCAAAATAGACACGTTAATCGCTCTTGTTGGAGAGTTGATCACTCAAGAAGCGAATCTCAGTCGAAAAATATCAGATTCTGAAAATCTACAATTGATCGAAAGTTCAGAATCTCTTTACAGACTCGTGACAGAAATTCGCGAATTTGCTCTCAGCCTTAGAATGATTCCTATCTCTGATCTGTTTGAGAAGTATAAACGTGTAGTAAGAGATCTTTCCAAGGAACTGAACAAACAAGTTGAATTAGAAATTATTGGCGGCGAAACGGAATTGGATCGTTCCGTAATCGAAAAGATTTCGGACCCTATCGTTCACATTCTAAGAAACGCTTTAGATCACGGTATAGAAACTTCGGAAGAAAGAATTAGAAAAGGAAAACCCGCAACCGGACAATTGAAGATACAAGCGAGTCATGGTACTGGTAGTATCCTAATCGAAATCAATGACGACGGCAAAGGTCTGGACTGCGATAAGATCTTAGAAAAAGCGATTTCCAAAGGATTGATTACTCGTGATCAAAACTTATCCGAATCCGAAATTTATTCTCTGATTTTTCAACCCGGTTTTTCCACCGCGGATCAAGTCACCAACCTTTCCGGAAGAGGTGTAGGAATGGACGTTGTTTTGAGAAACATTGAATCTCTCCGTGGAACCGTTCAGATCCAAACTCTAAAAGATCAAGGAAGTTCGTTTCTGATCCGCCTGCCTCTGACCCTCGCAATCATCGACGGTTTTTTAGTAAAAGCTTATAGTCTTTACTTTATTGTACCAATGCAGATGGTTCGTGAAACCGTAGAATCTAAGGTAATCTTAAACGGTTCGTCTTCTGGCACCATGAACCTTCGAGGAGAACTCCTTCCTGTACTTCATCTTTCTGAGTTTCTTTGTTTAGAATCAAATTCTTTCGAAAAAGAGAATATTCTAATTTTAGAATATGAAGATAAGTCTTTCGGAATTATAGTCAACGACCTTCATGGAGAAGTTCAATCCGTGATCCGTCCTATGGCGGAAATCTTCAAAAACATCAAATGTTTCAGCGGCACTTCAATTTTAGGAAGCGGAGAAATCGCTTTTATACTAGACGTTCCCGGTTTATACAATTCCATCCGGGATCAAGAACTAAATAAAAACAAGGATTTGACGGCTAAAACGGGTTAAAAATTCAGGAATGATTTTAGAGATTTTGAATATGGAGCAATCAGATGTTTAGAAAAAATTTAGGTATTTGGATCGGGTTAGCTATCACAATAAACGGATTTGTGTTTTTATCCATTCAAAACTTTCGAGGTTCCAATCCTTCAACGGAAACGAACTTCGGAGAACAACTACAGTCAGTTCAACGTTCTAGCGAATCCTTTTTAAAAACGGAAGAATCCATTTCCGAATTTTCACTCTATTTGTCCCTCGGTAAAGAAAAAGAAACCTTAATTTCCAGCCTAGAAGAAATTGAAAAAAATCTTAAAAACTTACGTTCTTATTTTTCCGAGTCCGATCGCAAAAAAAATCCTGAGATTCTAAAATTCGATAAAAAGATAAGAACTCTTTTTTCTTCTATCGAAGAACTGAAAGAAAAGATTTCACGTTCTAAAGATCTTAAAAAAGATACGTCCTTATTTTTAAAGTCCGATTTTTTTGCAGATCTTTCTTCCTTTAGACAGACAAGATCGGAAATTGCAAAGGAACTTTTAAATTCCGCAGAAACCGCATCGGCCGCCGTTGTTCCGTCCACTCCAACTGAAATTCAATTTTTAATTACAATTTTAGAATATTCTGGAATATCAATCCTTCTCATCTCTTTTTTATGGTGGTCCAATCGCTCTAATCAAAGAATAATCTTCAACTTAGAAATGGAATTCCTAAGAATGAGAACCGCAGTGGATAACGTAACCACGAATATCATGATGGCAGATCGAAATTTCAACATAGTTTACATGAACAAGGCCATCCAGATGATGTTTAACAAGGCGGAAACGGATATTAAAAAACAACTCTCTAATTTCAATCCATCTAATTTGTTGGGAACCAACATCGATTCGTTCCATAAAAATCCGGCTCATCAAAGAGGTCTTTTAAATAAACTTTCGGATACGTTCCGTTCCTCGATTACGATAGGAGGCAGAGAATTTGATCTGATTGCAAATCCGATCGTAGACGTAAATGGTAACAAACTCGGAACCGTCGTAGAATGGAGCGACGTTACCGAACAGAATAAAATCCAAAAACAAAGAAAATTAGAAAATGAGGAGTTAACACGCGTTAAAGTAGCTTTAGATAACGTAACTACGAACATTATGATGGCAGATCGAAATTTAAATATAGTCTACATGAACAAATCCATTCGTGTCATGTTTCACTCCGCAGAAGAAGACATTAAAAAACAGTTTAACAACTTCGATCCGTCTAATTTGATCGGAATCAATATAGATACATTTCACAAAAATCCAGCCTATCAACGAGGACTTCTAGACAAACTAACGGATACGTTTAGTTCTTCTATCAACATTGGAGGGAGAACCTTTAATCTAATTGCAAATCCGATCATAGACGATGCCGGAGATCGTTTGGGTTCCGTTGTAGAATGGAGCGACGTTACCGAGCAGAATAAGATCGCAGAACAAAGAAAAATTGAAAACGAGGAACTGATTCGGGTAAAGGTAGCATTGGACAATACTTCCACAAACATCATGATCGCGGATAACGAATTCAATATTCGTTATATGAATCAGGCGGTGGTTCGGATGTTCGAAATAGGAGAAGAAGACATTAAAAAACAATTCGCTCATTTTAATCTCAAAAGTTTGGTAGGATCGAACATAGATCAATTCCATAAAAACCCGGCACACCAAAGAGGTGTATTGAGCAGTTTCACCGGAATTCATAAAGCTACGATTAAAATCGGCGGTAGAACCTTTGACCTTATTGCCAATCCAATTTTAGATACAAACGGCAAACGACTCGGTTCGGTCGTTGAATGGTCGGATGTTACAAATGAACTCGCAGTTCAAGAAGAAGTGGAGGGAATCGTAAGCGCCGCTGCAAAAGGAAATTTTACGACTCGAATTTCTCTGGATTCTAAAACCGGTTTTTTTCTAAATTTAAGTCGGTCCCTAAATCAATTGTTGGAAGTGAGCAATCGAGGTTTGAACGAAGTAGTAGAAGCTTTAGAAAGAATTTCCTCTGGGGACCTGACTCAAAAAATTACGAACGAATATCACGGCACCTTTGGAAAGTTAAAGGAATATTCCAATGTTACGATGGACAAATTAAGCGAGATCATTGGGGATATTATCATTCGTTCCTCTAGTTTAGTTACTTCTGCGAGCGAAGTTTCTTCTACTGCCAATTCCTTAAGCCAAGGCGCATCTGAGCAAGCTGCAAGCGTTGAAGAAACTACTTCTTCTTTGGAAGAAATGACTGCGTCCATCGATCAAAACGCTCAGAATTCACGTCAGACGGAACAGATCTCTTCTAAATCTTCTCAAGACGCAGAAGAAGGCGGCGTGTCTGTGATCGAAACCGTTAAGGCGATGAAACAGATTGCGGAAAAAATTAGTATCATCGAAGACATAGCGTATCAAACCAACTTACTCGCGTTAAACGCCGCGATAGAAGCGGCAAGAGCCGGAGACCACGGAAAAGGTTTCGCAGTAGTAGCTTCTGAAGTTCGTAAACTCGCAGAAAGAAGTCAAAAATCCGCAAATGAAATTAGTAGTTTAGCAGGAAACAGCGTGGCCATCGCGGAAAGGGCCGGAGATTTGATTTCTCAGATCGTTCCTTCCATCCGAAAAACTGCAGATCTTGTTCAAGAAATTACGGCTGCAAGCGACGAACAATCTTCAGGAGTTTCCGAAATCAACAAGGCTATGGGACAACTCGATCAGGTTTCTCAGCAAAACGCTTCCGCATCCGAAGAATTAGCCGCAATCTCGGAAGAGATGAATGCACAAGCAGAACAACTCAAAGAGTCAGTTCTATTCTTTAAGATTTCGGACGGGGATAAACGCTTAACCAACGGGGGAGGATTGCTTCATCGAGATCTTTCTGGAACCGGTATCATCAAAGCAACTCCCACAACTAGAAAAGATCTTCCCAAGGGAATATCTCCCATTACCGAAAAATTTGAAAGGTATTAAGAGGGTTTAAAGATGAGCGTTTTAGAGGACAATCAGTTTCTTACGTTTTATCTCGGAAGGGAATATTACGGAATTAGAATATTAAATATTAAAGAAATTATAGAATATTCTGGTTTGACGAACGTTCCTTTAATGCCGGAATTCATTCCTGGAGTGATCAACCTTCGAGGAAATGTAGTTCCGGTCATAGATTTGAAACATAAATTTTTTAGAAGTAAAATCAAACCGGACCGTAAAACCTGCGTGATCATAGTAGAATTACATTCTCAAAAAGAAGGTGACCGAAAGGAAAAAACCGACTTGGGTATTCTTGTCGAATCTGTGGACGAAGTTGTTTCCATTCCGAACGATGATATAGAACCTCCTCCCACTTTTGGCTCTAAAATCAAAGTAGATTTTATTTTAGGAATGGCGAGACAGGAAAATGGTTTTATCATCATTCTGAATACTGAAAAAATTCTAAATCTGGAAGAACTCACTTCTTTAGAAGAAAATCAGCCCACCGAAGTCGTTTTAGAAACTACATGATATTAGAACCAGATTCGGTCAGAGATTTATTTTTACAACCCGGCGGCTTTTATTGGGGAAAAGGAAATATCAGAATTAGAACTTTGCTCGGCTCTTGCATTTCAATCTGTTTTTGGCATCCTTCCCTTCTCTCCGGAGGAATGGCGCACGTTATGCTACCTTTTAGACCTTCTTCGATTCATTTCGATGATAGTCTAAATGCGAAGTATGTAGAAGACGCGTTTCAGTTATTCTTTGAAAAGTTAGTAGGATCGAAAAGGCAGTATCAAATTAAACTATTCGGAGGAGCGTCCATGTTCTCTACGGAAGAGGAAAAACTTCTAGAACTCAAATCGGTTCGAGATATAGGAATGAAAAACATACTTTCCGTCAAAGAACATTTAAACAAGAACCAACTTCCAATTACCTCCGAAGACTTAGGAGGTTTTTCCCATCGAAGAATTTTTTTTTCACTTTGGGACGGTGAAATTTATGTAGAAAGGCCCGAACATACATGATTCAAGTTTTTATCATCGATGATTCTGCGGTAGTTCGTCAGGTTCTTACTCAAATCCTGAACAAAGATCCGGAAATCGAAATCATTGGTTTTGCTTCCGATCCTATTTTTGCTTTTGAAAAACTTTCCTCAATTTGGCCGGACGTATTTATACTCGATATAGAAATGCCTCGTATGGACGGAATTTCTTTTTTAAAAAAGATCATGTCAGAAAAACCAACTCCGGTCATCATCTGTTCTTCGTTAGCTGAAAAAGAATCCGAAACAGCGGTTCTGGCTATGAAACTAGGAGCGGTAGACGTTCTCGAAAAACCCAAAATTGGTCTAAAAAATTTTTTGGAAGAATCGGAAATTCTTTTTATAGATTCTGTCAGAGCCGCATCAAACGCTCGAATCAAAATTCATTCTTTTCAAAACGACGATTCTAAATTTTTCGAAAATCATAAACAGTCCAAAGCGGATTTCTCTAAAATTAATACGACTGATAAACTCATCGCAATCGGAACTTCCACTGGAGGAACCCAGGCTTTAGAATTTATTCTTACACAATTAAACGTTCATTGTCCCGGAATTGTGATCGTACAACACATGCCCGAAAAATTTACGGAAACGTTTGCCAATCGACTCAATCAGATTTGTAAAATTCAAATAAAGGAAGCAAAAGACGGAGACCGTATTCAGCTGGGATCCGCATATATCGCTCCCGGAAATAAACATATGGAAATTTTTCTAAGTGGAGCTCAGTTTCATATTCGGGTGTTAGACGGTCCTTTAGTAAATAGACATAGACCTTCCGTAGATACTCTTTTTCATTCTGTGGCAAAGATAGCAGGTAAAAACGCTAAAGGAATCATCATGACTGGAATGGGAAACGACGGAGCCAACGGGCTTTTAAAAATGAAACAGTCCGGAGCACATACGATCGCTCAAGACGAAACAAGTTGTGTGGTTTTTGGAATGCCTAAGGAAGCTATTTTAAAAGGTGCGGTTGATTCCATTCTACCTTTATCCAAAATCGTAAGGGAGGTTCAGTATTTTTAAGTTAGAATATAATTAATTTCTAAAAAACATTCCAGTGAAATTGAGTTCAATCCCCGCCTTGTTTCATTTAAACTTACTTTCACTAATATTTACTGAATTTACACAAAATTTCTCCACGAAACCATAACCTAATATTGATTATACGAATTCGATATTTTCGAAAAAACGGACTTAAAAGTCCCGTTCTTTCCTATCGAAATCAAAAATTCAAATCAGACTTAACGTAACTTTCTTTTTTCTTTCCGCGACTTCCGTTTCAGTTTCAATATGAATCACTTCATCCGGAACAATTTTGAAAATAGTCTGACCTTTAGAAATGATTTTTCCGTCGCTGTCGTTTAACAAAATCTCTTTTACGGTTCCGCTAAACGGCGCTGAAATTTTGTTGAACATTTTCATTACTTCTACGATGAACAAAGGTTGTCCCGCCTTAAAATGATCCCCTACTTTTACCATAGGAGGAAGATCAGGAGCTTCTTTCGAATAAAACATTCCTCCCATAGGAGCTACGATTTCGTCCGAACTAGCTTTAGGTGGAGGAGCTAAAAACTTAATCAAAGAATCCCTAGTTTCTGTTTTCCTAAATTCTTCCGGAATGATAGCTTCTAATTTTTCATCCACTTCCAATTTATAAAATCCGGAATTGAGTCCAGCGTAAGGAATAAATTTTAACAGTTCAAGCCCCGCCTGATAACCATTATGCGAAGTAAAAACAGACTGTAACAATCCGGATTCGATTCCATTCAGAGATTTTCCAGAGTTCAAGCTTGTAACGAGTTCTATCGAATCCGCAGAAATCCCAGTTCTTTTTGCAAGTTCTTGGTAAAAAGAAAGCGCCTTTTGAAGAACTTCATCATCGTGATCCCATATTTGTTCTGAAGGAGGAAGATTCGGATCGGCTTCCATATTTAGATAATGATAAAGATCCGCAAGTATAAAGATCGGATTTCTAAGCCATTCAATTTTGGAACCGGAAATTTTCCAGGAACGATTCAGATGAAAACCGATAAATCCGGCGGTTAAGTGAGCGTCTTTAATCAGCTCCCCGATTGGTCTTGTGATCAAAGTCAATTTTCTACTTAGAACTTTTTTAAGATCCGCAGAAGACGCCTCTGAAATCATTTTTTTCCAAGCGATTTCCAGATCCACATCCTTGATGATCTTTTCTAAAGCGCCTACTCCGGCGAGATAAGAAATCATAAAAGAAGTGGAAGGTTTGAACATCGCGTCTTTTCCAAGAATCCAGTGAATCAGACCATAATGAACCAAAAGATTTGTCTGTAGGTCGTAACCTCTTAATTCAGTCTTTCTTAATATATTTCCGAGACGAATTAAATTGTCCTTACGATTTTCTCCGTGAGAAATAAGTAGAGCAATATTGGAATCATACGCTCCAGCTACTTTATAATGTACGAATAGACCCATATCCGGATTTCGGATGCTGATCCCTTGATCGTCCCTGATCTCGTCCGCAAGAGGTTTAGACCAATTCATGATCACACCACCCGCGTGCGGTTGAATCGCTTTGTTAGTAGCGTTGATACGCACTTCCGCTCCGGATGGAAACCTAAAAATTCTTTCCGGTTTTTGAAGTCTTTTTCCATGAAGAGAAAGAAGTGCCATCGCTTCGATCAAACTATCTACGATAAAAAATTCATTCTGATTTTCCGGATTCTTAAACTTCAAAGAATACACCATCTCAGTGACTCTATGTTCTACTTGAATTCTAGTATTCACTTCCATAAAGAAATGATTGGTCCCTTCTACGATGGACTCGAATGTAGAAACACTATTGAGTTTTACTGCGGCTCCGAAACGTTCTGATTGTTCTTCCATTTCTCTCAGAACTTTAAGATCTCCTTTGAGGACTTCCGCCTTTTTAGGATGTGTGGCCACACAAACGGCAATTTCTTTTTCGAGAAGTTCTTGAGTTAAAGAAAGTTCTAGAAGTTTTTGTTCGTGCATTTGGACCGAACAATCCCTTCCACCGAGCGCCAGACACCATTCTCCGTTTCCAATGAGTTGAATTTCGTTGTGTCTTGTATTTTCTATGTTTAATTCTATTAGAAAATTCTTATTGGTTCCAGGAGCCGTGACCTTAGACTCCGAAAGAATTTCCTGAACCGCACCTTTTACTTCTTCCGGTTTGGAAACCACTCTTTGTCCTTTTCCGCCGCCACCACCGATGTATTTAAAACGTATTCTATTTTTGGAATATTTCTCCCAAATTTTTTTACATTCTTTTTCGGCTTCAACTTGAAGATCCGTTATGGATACAAGTTCTATAATTTTAGAATATCCTAATTCTAGCAAGTTCTCCGCGTTCACTTCCAAAGACAAAGAAGGATCAAAAACAAAATCGATTCCTTTTTCTTTTGCGATTTTTTCGAGAGACTTAGCGTCAGGGGCCTTTGCTAACAATGCAAGAGAAGAAATATTATCCACACCAGGAGTTACGGAAACTTCCAACTTTCTTGCGATTTTTTTTGCGGCGTCTTTGGAACCAGCCTGATCGGCTACATACGAAGCAGGTCCCATAAAAATGACTCCGCTTTTTTCGATCGCGGAAATGAATTCAGAATCTTCCGCCATAAATCCGTAACCGGCAAAGATATGAGTATATTTGTTATCTTTTGCGATGGAAATGATCTGTTCGATCCTTTCCATCTTTTCTTCCTTACCCGCTCCCATATAATCTGGAACACGATGGATATTATTAGGAAAACGAAATCCTCTTAGTTCTGGAGCCAAGGCCATCGGATACACGACCGAATCTTTTTCGGAAAGTAAGATTCCGTATTCTCTGATTCCGATCGAATCGAAAATTTCCATTGCTTCTTTTCGGACTGGCCCCCTACAAACGATCAGACATTTGATCGATTCCAAAGAAAAAGAACGGATCCAAGGAGAACTGGATTGATGAAATTGAATACGATTGTTTTGAAAGTCGATCATGTTAGATTACTCAAACTCCCTTTGAGGTCCGGACAACGGAGCCGGTTTATAATGTCGGATTAAATAATCCAGATTTTGGAAAAGAATGTTTCTGGTCGTTCCAGGAAGAACAATTCTAGAAACGGAACCGAGAGAAAGCGCTTCTTTCGGATTCATCAATTCTCTTTCGTATTGAGTAGAAAGTGTCTGAAGTTTTTTATCTCGAATTACGACGGCTTCCTTTTCGGACATTCCTTTCTTTACATTTTCTTGATATTCTTTTTGAATGGAAGAAACCTCGTCCTTATAAACATAGTCTTTTCCAGCGGGGCCCATTACCGCAATTCTAGCAGTCGGAAGCGCAAACACCATGTCCGCTCCGGTGTGATAAGAATTAAAACAAGCGTAAGCACCTCCGAATGCATTTCGAATAATCAGCGTTAGACGAGGCGTACGAATATCTATGATAGAATCTAGAAGTTTCCTTCCTTCGAGTACGATTCCGTTTTGTTCCTGCTCTTTTCCGGGTAAAAATCCCGTCGTATCTTCTAAAAAAACGATCGGAATATTATAGAGGTTGCAGAATCGAATAAATCTAGTTCCTTTTCTGGCCGCACCAATGTCTATCTGTCCGGAAGAAACCGCGGAGTTGTTTGCGACAAATGCGACAACGTGTCCTCCAATTCTTCCGAAAGCAGTCACCAAGTTTCTGGAACGTTGTCCTTGGATTTCAAAATACTGACCGTGGTCGCAAATATTTTGTAGATACAAAGTGATGTCGAAAGGAGTATTCATCCCAGTAGGAGAATTAAACGTTTTCTTAAATAAAATTTCCTCTTCGTAGATAAACCTGTCTGTAGGATCGGAAGTAGCATGAAAAGGAGCCAAAGAATGATTGTTATCCGGAAGATACGAAAGTAAACGAAGAGCGGTTCTTAAAGAACCCAATTCGTCCCCGGTAACAATATCCACTACACCACTTTGTCCGTGAACCTTAGGACCTCCCAAATCGTCCGCGGAAATATCTTCGCCTAATACCGATTTAACGACTCCGGGACCAGTTAAACCAAAGAAGGTATTATCACACTGAATCATAAAAGATCCCTGGCGCGGAAGATAGGCTCCTCCACCCGCGTTGAACCCGAACATAAGCATCAAACTAGGAACCACTCCACTGATCTTACGAAGTGCAGTAAATGCCTCACTATAACCGTCCAGTCCTCCTACTCCGGCAGGAACAAAAGCTCCTGCGGAATCATTCATACCAATCAGAGGAATGCCGTGTTCTCCGGCCATATAAATCAGTCTGGCGAGTTTACTTCCGTTGGTAGCATCCATCGAACCAGCGCGAAGAGTAAAATCGTGACCATAGACGGCCACGTCTCTACCGTTGATATTTAAAATTCCCGTAACTAAAGAAGCTCCGTCTAAACTTTTTCCCCAGTTTTGATAGAGAATATTGGGTTCTTGATCCGTAAGCACCTTAATTCTTTCCCAAACGGTCATCCTGTCTTTGGAATGTTGAACTAAAATCCTATCAACTCCTCCACCTAAAAGAGGTTTGTTGAGTAGTTCTTTTCCCAACTCATTTGCTTCTTCGTAAAGACCACGGGGCTTAAGAATTTCAGGTTCGGAAGTGGATTGAAATGGATTTTCCAGGGAATACTTTGCTTCGGACATGAGAGAACCTTTCAATGGAATAAAATAAATCCAGTTTTTAAAGAAAGGATTCTCGGGAAAGTTAAATTCGAGTCGGATGTAAGAAGAGAAACTATTTTATAGCGGATTCTAGAGTTTCAAAAATGCTAAACATGGAATTCATATCTATGATTTCGAATACCTTTCTCACAGCAGGTTTGATCCCTGCCAATCGGAACTCCACGTCTTTTTCTCTACAAATTCTGAGAGCGGCTACAATGATTCTGAGTCCCGCAGACGAAATGAATTCAACAGAAGAAAGATCTAAAACGATCACACGAGAATTTCCAGTTTTGATCTGTTCCATAAAAGCAGATTCTATCTTATGAGTATTGTGTACGTCTAAGTTCCCAATCAAATGAATGATTTTAGAATGATTTTTAATTTCAGACGTTATTTCCATTGGAAGCCTTGTTTTGAAAATTCTTTTTGAGAACTAAAAAATTCTTTCCACCTTCACTGGAATAATCGACCGAATCCATGAGCTTTTCGATCAGATACACTCCAAAACCACCCTTTCTTTTGCCGCTTAGATTGTCTTCGATGGATGGATCTTGAACGTCTTCTCTATTAAAGACTTTCCCAGAATCAATTAATACAATGGTAATCCAATCCCCTGTAAAGCGTATTTTACATTCGAATTTCGGATTTTTCAAATCTGTATTTTCATAACCGTGCATCACTATATTCGTACCCGCCTCGTCGCAAGCGAGAAGAATATCGTCTCTTTGAGAATCCTCTAAATTTCGAACCTTAATCGTTTGATATACAAATTCTCTAAACAAAGGAATTGCAGAAGTTTTAGCCTCGAAAACCCGAGAAAACTGATAGTTATCGTTAAACTTCAAAATCATCACAGTAAAATCGTCGAATAACTCAGGTGCTCCTGAAAATTCCCGCACAAGTTTGAAAAGTTCTTCAACAATCTGTTCCGAAGGAAGATGTCTTCTAACAATCACTTCTCGGATCATTCTTTCTAAACCAAATTCTTCATCCTTGGAATTTTTTTCTTCAATCGCACCATCGGTATAAAGAATGAACATATCTCCCGGTTCCACGGTCAGACTTCCTCCTTTATAACTCGCAGAAGGAAGAACTCCTAAAGGAGGACCTGAACCTTTGATAATCTCCCAAGAACCGTCTTTTCGAATCAGAACCTGATCGTTATGACCGGCGGACGCATAATCTAAAGTGAATATTGCAGGATTATAATGAATGAAAAACGTAGTCACAAACATTCCGTTATGCGAGTCCTCGTAGATGAGGGCATTTCCCTGTTTCAAAATTTCTTCGGGATCTAAATCGTGATCTCTGGCAAGAGTTCGTATGATGGATGAACTCATGGCCATAAAAATCGCTGCCGGAAGACTTTTTCCGGAAACATCCGATATGAGAAAAGAATACTGGCCATCCTGATACTGATAGTAATCGTAAAAATCCCCCGAAACCTCTTTAGCTGGAACGGATTTAACTCCCAGATCAAAATTAGAATGAAACGCTTTAGATTCTGGTAATATGTTTTTTTGAATCTCCCTAGTGATCTCTATTTCTCTTTCCAAGGAACGTTGCATCGCTTTTCTAGAAATCATCTCATTCTGAAGTTTCAAAGTTTCGTGTCCTCTTGCGACCAAGGACGCGAAGGTCTGCAAAAGTCTAAGATGAGAATAATTGTAAGAAAGTTTATCCACACGATCCGAAACGGTAATCACTCCAAAGGCATTTCTTCCAGGATTTGTCAAAGGAAGAACGATATAAGAACCTTTTAAAAACTCCAAATCCAATTCATGATTAAATTCAAAATTTTGAATATCTTCTTTGATCGTGGTTTTTTCCTCCTCAATCGAACGATAAATAAAACTTCCCTGATAATCCTTGGTTCTAAAAATTTCCACGATCTTTTCAGACGTATAAGAAATAGAAGTAAGAAGACCCATCTTACGGTTGATCAAAAAAATTCCAGTTCTACCAGCATCCATCTCGTTATGAATTACAGGAATCGAATGTTTCATTAAATCCGCTTGACTTTTAGCGGAGGAAACTACTTGCGAAAGTTCGAATAAACTTTCCAACTCCGATACTTTTTTTCGGAGATCCTTGTTTGCATCTTCTAAATTTTGTAGAAGTCCAGTCTTTTGAATCGCAAGTGCAGAGGTTCCGGAAAAACTTAAAAAAAGTTCCAGATCTTCTTCTGTAAAAGAGTTCCGATCAATTGTGTTGATCGTTTCGATAACTCCGATTACCTGACCTTCCACTAAAAGAGGTGCGGCCATGATGTTTCTAGTCACAAAATGGGAAGCCTTATCCACTTCTCTGTAAACACGAGGATCGTTCATCGCATCATTAATGATCATCGGTTTTTTATCTTGAACTACCATCCCGGCGATACCTTTTCCAACCGGAACTTTGACCTTAGTGACCTCGTCTCTTTTCTCTCCTAAAACCGTATGAAAATAGAGGTATTCCTTTGTATCGTCCAAAAGAAGTACACTACACGCCTCGGTTCTAAATACGGATTTGGAAGAAAGCATAATCGCTTCTAAAAGTTGAGAAAGATCCAGAGATTTATTGATCAGTCCTGAAACTCGAATGATTTCAGTTAACAAAAAATCGAAACGATCCGTTTGTTTTCGGATTTGTACAGATTCAAGCGCTACCCTAGATATGGTCATCAAAGAAAGAACGACTAAAGAAGATTCTCCCGAGATAAAAGACTTTTCCAAAAGATCAGATATAACTCGAACCGTCTCTTTTAGATGTGTAAAATCGGATTCCCTAAATTCTCCACCTTCTTGATCGGATCTTCCAAGTAGGATAGTTCCAAATATTTTTTTTTGATCCTCCAAAGCAGAGGTTCCGAGTTCTCCTACGTGTAACACACAGCAGACGGAATTTTGTTCTAACTGGGGAATGATTTTATTCGGACTTATCCCTTTTTTCAGATTGAGATCTTGGCCCGTTTTAAAACAAAACTCGGATACAAGTTTTGCTTCTTCAATCTTATTAGAAGGATGATTTCCGTAAATGGACTTTAAGGTTCCGTCTTCTAAACGAAAACTGAATATTCCAAATTTTGCAGATGTTATATGAATGATTTCAGTAAGAAGAGTTTCAAAAACTACCGCGAGCCCCGGATTGTCTTCCAAATAAAGACTTCCATCAGAGCCTTGTCTGAGAAGGGAATCCTGTTTTTTATTTGAGATCAAAGCGAAAAAGTTAAGTATCAGCCGACTTGAAACTTTAAGGCTTCTTCCCTAAGTTTCTTATTTACACTTTCCAACTCTTTAATACGAGACAGAGCACTCATCAATTCTTCACGGGAAAGATTGGTAACTACGTTTGTAGCGTCAAAAGCTTCCTTAACGTCCTTAAGTTCTTTTCCGGAATATTGAATGATCCCCTCATACATACGAATGATTTCGTCTGCATTCTCTAATTCCTGTTCGTTAAGTCTTAAAACTTTTTCATAACCTTTGATGATGTCGTTTTGGATCTTTAGTTTTTTCTGTAAATCTTCGATCGACTCACTCATCCTAAGACACTCCTGTATTTGTATTGACTTCGAAGAAATCGGTAAAAACCTGCTTCTCAAGCGGGGACGTAGCTCAGTTGGGAGAGCGTTTGAATGGCATTCAAAAGGTCGGGGGTTCGATTCCCCTCGTCTCCAAGTTCGACCTGCCGCCACTTGAGTTTTTAGCCTTTTGACTCGGTGTCAAACTATTTTACAACCGATTCTTAAATCCAAAGATTGAACTTTGTTTTTTATGCTCATTGATACTAAACCAAAAATGTTCTATAAAGAAATGGAAATTCCTATTTTATGTCCGAGGTAATCCAAATTCGTCGATGGAATATCGACAACAAGAACGTTATCATATTTATACCGGATCTTGAATCTAAAGACCGGCAATTGTATTCGAAAAATTTTCATTCTCACTTTTCCGTACGAGAAATAGAACTTTCCACAAAATCGATACGTTTCGATTTTCCAAAAACAGAAGAATGGATCGATCAATTGTCTCGTGAAATTTTAGATTCTAAACGAAAAGTAAAATTAATAGGAGAGGGTTTATGGGGAGGAATCGTATTTGAACTTTTGAAAAAATATCCTCAAATGATAGAAGCCGCTTGTATTCTCAATCCTACTCTCAATCAAAACGAAGAGAACTGGTTTCCTAAAAACGTGGAATGGATTTTAGAAAGATTCCCCTGGAATTTATTTTCGGAAGGGATTTATACTTTTTACCAAACCCTGGAAACTAAACTCCAATTTGGTTTAACAAATTCTAAACTTTTGCCAACGATCGTTTTTACCAAAACTTCGGAAAAAATCACAAAACAAATCCAAACTCTTCAACGATTTCCTGTCTTTAGAATCGAATCTTCAAATTCAAAATCGATACAAAACCTTTTAGAGAATTTGATTTTGAAAATTCTTAAAGAAGTACCAATTTCTTCTGTCCAAAAAAAGTCAAAATTTAAGATAGAACCTGGTTTTTAAAAATGTCAGTCAGAAAAATTTTAAGAATGGGAGATCCGATTCTCCGTAAAATTTCAGAACCGATTACGGAAGACGAAATTCAAACCAAAGAATTCAAAAAGTTGATCCGAGATATGTTCGACACAATGCGTCACGCAGAAGGTGTGGGACTTGCGGCTCCTCAGATCGGAATTTTGAAACAAATCGTAGTCGTAGGTTCCGAAGATAACGAACGTTACCCTGGAACCCCAGACGTTCCAGAAAGAATCATTTTAAATCCGATAATTACACCTCTTACAAAAGATACTTCCGGTTTTTGGGAAGGTTGTCTTTCCGTTCCAGGAATGAGAGGTTATGTGGAAAGACCCAATCGAATCAGAATGCAATGGATGGATGAAAAAGGAAATCAATTTGACGAAACCATAGACGGTTATAAAGCGATCGTCTATCAACACGAATGTGATCACCTACAGGGAATTTTATACGTAGATAGACTAAAAGATACTAAGTTATTCGGTTTTAACGAAACCCTAGACTCTTCTCACAACGTCCTCGACTAAAATTAAAAAAACATAAAGTATGAAATCTCTGGTTGAATTTTTTCTTTCTAAAAGTATATTTGTAAACCTTCTTACCTTTTTAGTCATCCTGATCGGTGGTTTTACCGCAGTAAAAATGAATCGGGAAGCATTTCCCAATATTAACTTTGATATAGTCAGCGTAGTAACCGTTTTTCCAGGAGCATCTCCTTCGGAGATGGAAAAATTAGTCACAAAACCTTTAGAAGAAGCCATCCAAGAAGTGGACGGAATCAAAGAATTTAGATCTGCTTCAATTGAAAACCGCTCCGGTATCGTGATCACTTTAGATCCGGATTCTAAAAATACTCAGAAAGTTGTGGATGATATTAAATCCGCAATCGATCGAGTGGAAGATCTACCAGAAGAAGTCGAGGACCCTATCGTTACGGAAATCACTACTTCCAGACAACCGGTCATTGAAATCAACATCAGCCTGAAATCAAACGATTCGAGTATCGATGCAGAAAAACGTCTTAAAGCTCAGGCAAAAATCGTAGAACAGGCGTTAGAAGATATTCCGGGTGTAGCAAGAATTTCTAAACGAGGTTGGAGAGATACAGAGATGCAAGTGGATATAGATCCGGTTGCGATGTTTTCTAAATATCTCACAAGTCAAGACATCATCCTTGCATTAAAAAATCGTAATATAAATTTTCCCGGAGGAAATATAGCGGGAAATCAGAAAGAGGTCATTTTAAGAACGATAGGAGAATTCAATTCCCCCAAAGAAATAGAAACGGTTCATGTACGTTCCAACGAAGTCGGAAATTCTATCCGGATCGATAACGTCGCAAGAGTCACCGAAGGCCTAAAAGAAGCAGAATATTTAGATAAGGTAAACGGAAAAAAAACGATCGCTTTGACGGTAATCAAACGAGAAAAAGCGGACGCAATTCTTGTAGTAGACGAAGCCAAAAAAATCATAGAAGGGTTCGAAAAGAATTCTAAAAACGAATTTGAATACGCATTCGTCAACGACCTTTCCAAATATATCCGCAGAAGACTAGGAGTTCTACTTTCCAACGCGATTGGTGGATTAATCTTAGTGACCGCTTCCTTATTTTTATTTTTAGGATGGAGAGTCGCTCTGATGACGGCGCTTGGGATTCCAGTTTCTTTCGGGGCCACGTTCGTGATCATGGATTACTTAGGACTTACCTTAAATTTAATTTCCATGTTTGGACTGATTATTGTAGTGGGGATCTTAGTCGATGACGCAATCATCATCTGTGAAAACGTCTATCGTTATATGGAAGAAGGAATGCCCGCTTACGAAGCCGCGTTAAAAGGAACTAGTGAAGTAATCGATCCGGTTACAGCCACGGTAACTACCACCGTAGCAGCATTCGCTCCGATGCTTTTTATGACAGGAATTTTCGGAAAATTCATCTATAGCATTCCATTAGTAGTCATTATTGCGTTACTTGCTTCTCTTTCAGAAGCGTTTTTTATTTTACCTTCTCATTTATACGATATCAATAAACACAAATTTCATTCAGGTGAAATCAAAGAAGAAAGCGGATGGTTTTATAAACTCAAAGTCAATTATTACCTTCCTCTTTTAAAATTTGCGCTTAAACATAGACTTCAGATTTTTATCTATTTGTTTGCTATGCTCGTGGGAAGTTTTGCTCTTTTCGCAGTATTTGGAAAGTTCAAACTTTTTCCCGGATCTGTGGATATATTTCAGATCAAACTTACGAGTCAAACCGGGATGTCTCTTCAAGAGATGGAAAAATTTACCCATGTGATAGAAACCGAACTTGCAAAAATTTCCAAAGAGGAAATAGAAAATTACGTAACTAGAGTAGGAATCATTCAAAAAGATCCAAATGATCCATTCACCAAACGAGGAAAACACTACGCTCAAGTTATGGTATATCTTACACCGGAAGAAAATAGAAAAAGAGGAACCGATACGATTATCTCAGAAGTGAGAGAAAAGACAATTTGGCTTTTAAACGAAAAGTCCGTAAAAATTTTAGAAGAAACCCGTAAGAAGGAAGCAGAAAAGAAAAAAGAAGAATATAAATCATTTAATCTTGAAAAGTTCCCTGTAGAATTTTCCCGGTTTAAAGGACAACTTCTCGCTTTAGATTTTGAAAAAATTTCGGGTGGACCTCCAGTTGGTAAACCTGTAGCAATTGAAATCCGAGGAGATGACTATGATACTTTAATTCGAATCGGAGAAGAATATAAATCGGTTATGGCAAAAGTTCCGGGGGTTACGGATATAGGAGACGATTTTAACGAAGGA
This sequence comes from Leptospira kirschneri serovar Cynopteri str. 3522 CT, assembly GCF_000243695.2. NCBI lineage: Bacteria > Pseudomonadati > Spirochaetota > Leptospiria > Leptospirales > Leptospiraceae > Leptospira > Leptospira kirschneri. The sequence continues at coordinate 377,432 of NZ_AHMN02000007.1, forward strand.
AAGGACGAAATCAGAATTAAGGTAAACGAATCTATTGCATCCACTGCGGGCGTTTCCGTTTTTAAGGTAGCACAGGCAATCAATACGGCATTCCAAGGAACTGTGGCCACAAAAATAAAACGAGCCGACGAAGAAGTAGAAGTTAAGGTGCGCTTCCCAGAAGAAGTTAGAAAATCCATTGGATCCTTAAATAATATTTTTGTAAGTAATCAATTAGGAAAACTCATTCCAGTTTCCAGACTGATCAACTACGTAAGAGAGCCCGGCTTTGCAAATATCAATCACCTGGATGGAAAACGTCTACTTACAGTTACGGCTAACTTAGATGAAAGCAAAACAGATACAAGAAGAGCTAACGCAGAAATCGCAAAACTTTCTAAAGGAATCATTGATAAATATCCAGGTTATCGGATGCGCTTTGGTGGAGAAAATAAAGACACTGAAGAATCCCTCTCTAGTTTAGGAAGAGCTTTTCTAGTTGCGTTTATTATCATTTTTATGATCCTCGCCTCCCTCTTTCGTTCTTTAATTCAACCAGTAATTGTAGTGAGTTCCATTCCGTTTTCCTTAATCGGAGTCATTTTAGCATTTGTTCTTCATGGAGAATACTTTGGCTTTCTAGCATTTTTAGGAATCGTTGGACTCGCAGGAGTTGTAGTGAACGATTCAATTGTTCTGGTGGATTTTGCAAATCAACTCAAGTTAGAAAAACCTGGAGAAGATATAGATTCTATTTTAGTGGAAACAGGACTGTTACGACTCAGACCCGTAGTTTTGACAACCGTAACCACTGTGCTCGGTCTACTTCCAACCGCTTATGGAATTGGAGGGAAAGATCCTTTTCTAGTTCCAATGGCTCTTGCTTTCGGTTGGGGACTTGCTTTTTCGTCCTTCTTAACCCTAGTCGCGGTTCCGGTTTTATATAAAACAGTGCATAACGTTCAGTTAAAGATAAATCGAATGTCCTTAAAATCCAAAAGATAAGAACTTTAAAATTATAGTAATTCCCACCGTTTTAGTGTAAATTTTTAACTTAGTGAGAGTTCCTACGTTTTAGAGAAATCAGTTTTTTCTTTTTTCTTGTAAGTTCCGTTTTGAAATCAAAATTCCAATTCCGGAAATATATAAAATCCCAGGACTGACACCTAAGATTACCCAGAGAATTTTAGTGATGATTCCTCCAAAAGTACCATAATGAATTGGTCGAAATGAATCTATAATTGTATAAAACAGATTTTCGTTGGAAAGATTGAAGATTTCTAACAACTTTCCGGATTCTGAATCAAAACGAACATAAGAACCGAACCTACTTCGAAACGGATTGGTTGGTTTTTCAGTTCCGTAAAATTGAATCGGATCATTTTCATGATGATGGGGAAAAGAAACAAACCCAATCTGAAATTCGGGAAGTTGCATTTTAAGTTCTTTCAAAAGTGAATCCACAGAAATGGATTCTTTGAAAAACTTTTCGACTTTTCTTTCTTCTTGCGAAAACGAAAGATTTACTATGGCTTGAACATTCCACCAAGCACCCGTAAACCCCAAAGACATATTAAACACTAAAGAAAACACTCCGACCAATTTATGAAGATCAGAAAAAAAAGTTCTAAGCGATTGTTTTGTTCTCAGTCGCAATAAATTTTGCCAGATACTTCGATAAAGAATCATTCCGCTGATTCCTTGAAAAATGAATATAACTCCGAACAATGTGGTCAAAAAATATCCGAAACTACCCATAAGCAAACTATAATGTAGTTTTAGCATCCAACCGTAAAAAGAGTCAGATCGATTTTCCGAAAGTATTCCTAAAATTTTTCCAGTATAGGGATTTAACAAAATTACAGATTCTTTTCTATCTTTAGAATCTAAAAAATGAAGCCAAACTTGATCCGGTTGATTTTGTTTTTCTGGTAACAACCATCCGGCTAACGTATGGGAAGGAAGTTCCTGTCTTAACTTTGCTCTAAGAACATCTATAGACAAACGTTCTTTATCTACAAATATATACCACCGATTCGGATTCAACAGTTGATCAATTTCCTTTCCAAAAACTAATAAAGAACCGCTAAAACCAATTATAACTAAAAATACTCCAGTAGAAATTCCTAATATAGAATGTAGTTTATACAATTTTTTTCGATTCATATAAAATTTTACTCAATGGGTTCAAAATCGGGCTTCATTTCAAAAATAGTTTAAATGCACAAAGAATCATTTATTGAACACTCTGTATTTCTAAGAATTAAATAACGTGAGCAGGGCGTAAAAAAACCGGGTGAATCCGGCTTCCCGGGCAAGCTAAACCGGGCTATCAGCTCTGGTCAAAAAATTGCATGCAGAAAACATAATACAATATATCGTCTTTAGTTTCAATTTCAAACGCGATCTAAAACGCGATCCATAGAGAGCGTTTTACTGAGTTTCAAACGCGGCCCGAGAAACTAAAGCGAATGCCTCTCTAAGGATCGGCATTCAGGAAAGCGTTTTGCTGAGTTCCCCTACGTTTCAATCCCTTTTGCATTAATTTGCGTTAAATAACGTGAGTTCGACGTAAGAAAATTGGGGCCGCCAATAATAAACTCAGGTGCTGCTCGCAGCATAATAATCGCTTTCGCATTTGTTATGCCCTGCTCACGTTAAATAGAATCTTTGAGAAATTAAGAGTCCTTATTATAAGTCAAATTATGATTCCAGGTCTCAACATCAATAAAAAATTTAAAGATTGAGACTCCTCCAGAAATCCGTTCTTTAAAAGTTTTATTTAACGTGAGTTCGTGGAGAAGTCCGTTTTATCTTAGGTCAATTTTTCGTAAAAAAATAGATGTGGGAACTCTCACAAGTCGTGGATTTACCAGTTAAACTTTGAAAATTGTGGGAAACTACGATATAAGATACAAAAAAAATCATAATTGAATCAGATTTCTGCACAAAACCGCTATTTTGCAGGTGCCATCAAAATTTAAATCCCATTTTAACGTGAGTTCGACGTAAGAAAGAATTTTCTAAAAGTATGAGTTCCTACAATTTTAAAGTTTGTTTGTAAAATCGTGATTTGCAGTAGTTCCTACATCATTCTATAGACAAACCTAAGTTTTGTAATAGTTCCCACATTTAAAGAACCAATCTGTAAAGTTCAGATTTCAATTTTTTTCAGAATCATGGATCCCTTACTCAGAACTCACATTATTTAT